>JBDTVX010000190.1:0-11173 GCA_040007015.1 Ferruginibacter sp.
TGGGATCCCCGGTGATGCCGGTTAATATTTCATCGGAAGCCATCTGCTCTACCATGCCGCATGTTTCCACTGCCTGCCGGGGATCATCAAAACCTTTTCGGGCATTTTCATCTGCCCCAAACATACCACCCGGTACCTGCCCGTAAAGGTTGCGTACCAGGTAAAAATCGTTGTAGGTCGCATCGAGGAAGCTACTGTCTTTTGCCTGCATATAATAAGTAGCCGGTTCCCTGAAACATTGTGCGATGTTAACATTGTGCCAGTTGGGTAAATTATTTTTTTGCGACCAGTTGGCGGTGTTGCGATGTATTTTATTTGCAAGACCGAGCAGCCATTTTTCACCCGTGCGGTTATACAACCAGTAGACGCTGTAAAGGTTATCGCCTCCCCTGCTGTTCTCCCAATATATCTTTAGCAGCCTGTCATCGGGCACGGTGGACTGCCATTTAAAATACTTTGTCATAAATGGTATCACACGAGCGTCATTGCTGTATTCGTAATAGGATTGCATACACCAGAGCATGAGCATATTGGGCCATAAGTCGGGCGTTTTACCTTTGTTATCCTGGTGTTCATTTTCTACAATGCGCGGACCGAAATAACCATCCGGTTGCTGGCTTTCAAAAACTTTGCCCAGCCACAATTTTGTTTCAGCTATGATCTTTTCATCCTTCAAAATATAGCCGAGATTACCATACCCTTTTAACCAGTAAGGCACTTCTTCCCAGCCATGATCACCCTGCCCGTTGCCGCTAAACCAGGCATTGTTTTTTTTATCCAGCCAGGCACTGATCTCGCCCAGTTTACCTGTTAAGCCATCACGCTGCAATTCCAGGTATTTCAGGATCCAGCCCTGCGGTTTTATGCTGCCGACAGGTAATTTTATAAACGACAACGGCTCCAGCGGTCTTTTATTACTGGTGTAAAATTTATTTAACTCTTTGGTGGCAGGACGTTTAATATTGGTAACTGTTATAGTGGCTGTTTGCGCATTGATCAATTCCGGGGCGAAGATTGCTATGCAGTTAAATAAGGTAAATAAAAAAAAATTGAAGACATTCATACTATTTCTTTATAAATAAGGAAGACCCTGGTTCAAAAGGTATAAAAATTTCTTTAGCGCGATTTCTTTTCAGCAGCAAACCTGCAAAGAATAAATTGGCGAATACAACCGATGGTATTGATCTAATATATCAGCGGAACGTTTCACATGCAATCGTTAACATTTACAAAAAAAAGTCATTTTTAAGAACCAGATCAATTTGCAAAAGTAATGCAAACTGCGATAAAATTACTGTGCCAAATCAAATCATATTCCATTCAAATCGTTTCATCTTTAGAAAAAAGAATTTTCATACTTTAAATTTTGCAAACGATTGCTTATGGGATAAAGTTTGAATCGGTTTCCCGTTAATTATAATGTTTAATACTCGACTGCCGGTAAATCAATTCAGGTTTCAAAACCAATTTACTTGGATTCCCATTATTGATATTCCTGTAATGAAGAGAGTCGAAGAATAAGTTGGCTGCTTCTTCACCCATGCGAACGGTTTGTTGGTTAACATTGTAAAGAGAAGGTGTAATATATTCACCAAAGGGTTCGCTGGCAAACCCGATGATAGCGATCTCATCCGGAATTTTTTTATTGGCCGCTTTAATGGCCTGCATTGCACCCCAGTGCCGTAAAATCTTCCACCGCAAAAACCGAATCAGGCATTTTTGAACCAGATAATAATTTTGCCATGCATTCCCTTCCTGATTCAATACTTACTTTACCATACACAATTAAATCTTCATTTACCGGGATGCTATGTATATTCAATGCATCTATATACCCTTTGAAGCTTTGATTAAAAATACTTACATGCTGTTGGCCCCCGATACGCGCAAGATGTCGGCATCCCTGGCTGTCGGGGTATCTTGCATTTGAGTTATTAAAAGTAATAGCCACCGCATATTTTACGACTTATCAGTAGCTGTTTAAAATAATTTTTTGTTAGCCAGGCGTTGGTATTTCCGGTCATCGATGCGTTACGAAAAAATTGACCGCTGGCTTCGTGGCAATTAAAAAAATCAACCAGCTTATGAGATCATTAATTATACCTGGTGTAGAAACACCAGGTACTAAACTAACACTTGCTTTATGAGAAATATTCGCCTGGAAAAAACTATTGTACTTCATTTAATTTCTTTATCAGGTCAACTTCTTCTTCACGGTAAGGTGTGCCATCTTTTTTAAAAATATCATGAAACCATTCGGTGGGCTGACTTCCATCTGCATGTGGTGTGTCCCATGCATAAATGGTATTGGTTTTTCCATCTACAAACCCCCAGTTGATAGCCCCTACATTTTTGCTTTTTAGCAAGGGGAGAATAGTTGAAAAACGGCTGTTCCTGGTGCGCGCCATATATTCAGTGCAGATCAGGGGCTTACCACTGACCTTTAATACTTCTATCACGAGTTTATGCAGTGAAGCTGAATCATAATCATGGTAAGTGATGATATCTGAATTTGCAGCCTGGAAAGCATTGAGCTTCTCAAAATCCCAGGCCCACAGGCCAGCAGATACAGGCTGATCGGGATTTGCCTGCCGGGCCCACTCAAATACTTTGGATAATAAAGCCAGGGAAGAATCTCCTTTTTTACTATTGCCGGGCTCATTATACAGATCCCACAGCAATATTCTTTTATCATGCGCAAAACTTGTGAGCACATCCTTCACATATTTCTCCAAACCAGGGTAGATGGTTGTATCAAATGATGCCGGTTGGCCGGGATCCTGCACCCATCCCGAATTATGAATACCCGTTTTGGGGGCAGGTTGCTTGCCGGCCTTTGGCTCTTTGTTCCAGCAGTCATCAAAAAAAACAAACATGGGCAGTATATGGTGCTTATCCGCAATCGTTAAAAATTCCCCTACCCGTTTTTTAAACCCCTCCGGATCCTGTTTCCAGGCAACGGAATGTAAGAACACCCGCATCGTATTAAAACCAATACTTTGTGCCCAGCCCAGCTCCTTATCAATCATTGCAGGGTCAAAACTATCTGCCTGCCACATTTCCAATTGGTTGATGGCATTGGCAGGAATATAGTTGGCGCCGGTTATCCATTTATGCTGATCATACCAGTGATTTGCTTTTTCGGCGGACCATACTTTCCCCATCCGCGGAGTAACCGCGGTTCCTTTTTTACTTTTCTGAGCTTGTATGGATGTTGCTAATAAAAACAAAACCAATAAGCTTGCGAACCAGGTTTTAATATACATTTTATTTAATTTAAATAACAAAATAACGTTTTAGATTTATTGTGTAAAACCGGTGTTTGGTGTTCATTTATACGTCGGTTTTAATTTGCACTTTATTGTTTCACTTCCTGCACGAGTGTGATGACATCCGCCCTTTTGTAAAAATTTATACTATTCTTTTTTATAAAATCCTTTATGAAATCTTTTTTATCCGGAATCAACCCGGTTTACTGTTGTACCGTATTTACCTTTTGATATTTATCCCCTTTATATATCCATTAGTTGTAAACAGGTGTCACTTTAAATTCATCCGGAAGTTTCATCTCGTATGCTTTTGATAAACCCGGCAAAACTTTTAACGACCCTGTATTCGTAGTGGGGGTGGAGTTGCTATACCCTGCAGACACCGATGAATCTTCAATAATTGAAGTAAATTCCACGAATAAGGGGGCAGCAGTATTGGTCAATACTTCATAGAATTTATTATTTACCGGGATGAATTTTGTACCCTGGATAAATACCGTATCTACACCACCCCGGGTTGCCAATTGCCATTAGCCGCCCGCCATTGTCAAAGATCATTTCTCCTGTTATGCTATTGTAGTGAAGTATTTGTTCAGAAACAACACCAGATTTAACCTGCACGCTTCACTTCCTGAAAGAGTCAAAAGCATAATGAGAAATCTGTACCGGCGTATTTATCGGCTGGGCGATTGCCGCCACGCTCAACAGGCAGCTCATAATAAAAAGGTATTTCTGCATAGCATTTATTTATTCTTTGATTTTTGTTCCAATACTTTTATAAAATAACCACCCACCACACTCCTTGCCTGGAAACCCACCATCTTACCATTGGTTGTCTGGTGCCAATCGCTCAGCGGTACACGGGATGTTGATTGAGTAGCATACCTGTACATGGGGTCGACAATGGCTTCAAAATCTTTTTGATCATCTGCCAGTACTGATGTCCATAAAACCCAATCGGATTTAGTATAAGTAGCCCTGCTGTCTAATGGCAGGCCGAATTCATTTTGTTTGGTGAGATAATATTTTACTTCCATATCAAATACTTTTTTTGGAAAAAGATTGAGCCCCAAAATTTTATCCCAGACCAGGTTATATTTTTGACTCCATGTACCTTTTGCATTAAATGCCAAAGCGTAATGATCGCCATCATCTGCCATTTGCATCCATTTTACAACCATTTCTTTGGTTAAGCGGCTGTATTTTTCAGCCGTTTCTTTTTTGCCCAGTTTTTCCGCCATTTGTGCATAACCGCCCAAAGCTACAATTGCCTTTACTGAAAGGTTTGCATTTCTTGCAAGGTGTCCTGCAAAATCATCTGTGCATAATTGGTTGGCAGGATCCAATCCCTCCTTACTTAAATAATTTGCCCATACGGATAAAGTTTTCCAGTGCTTTTTTGCATAAGCCGCATTGCCTTCTGCTTTGGCAATTGCAGCGGTAAGAATGATCATATTTCCACATTCTTCAACTGGCATGTCTTCGCCATAGGTTTGCCCGTTCGCAAGCGGGTACGTGCCCAGGTCATGCGCAGCAATAGGCTTGGCCCATTTGCCACTTTCGCTAAAATAAAAAATACCATTCAGCATTCCTTTCAATAATTCGGGGTTATAGGCAAGGTATAAAGGCGATGAAGGATAGGTAATATCCACCGTATTGATCGAGCCATTGCTGAAATTTTCTTTGGAAAGGAAAAGTATTTCTCCCTGCGGGCTTTTTACCAGCTTATGTGCGGATATGCTTTGCCGGTAGGCCAGCTCACAAAGCTTTGCGTAATTTTCTCCCCCCGCTTTTAAAGCGTCATTATGAATTAGTTTATTAAGCGCTTCACATTTTTTGATCGTTTCTTTATAATCCGCAGCAGCTTGTGTTAGTTGCTGCCCGATGGTGGTTGCAGCACTTGTGTTCCACCAGGGCCGCAGGTTTTTCGAAAAATACTGTATAGAATAAAGATCATCGTAACCAATTAAAATTAGCTGTTCTTTTGCGCTGCTGCCAATTTTACCCATTTGCACTATCGTATTCAGTGAAAGGTGCTTACCCTCGGTCACGTTTTTTGTGGCAGGCTGAAAAGCATTCGCCATTTCATCACCTGAAGAAATCGTTTGCTGAACGGAAGCACCTGCCACCGGCACCGCTATGTACATATAACCCCAGTCAATTCGAAGGTCGTCACCCTTCTTTTGCAATATTGGCTGCTCCCTGGTACCTGCCTTCAAAATAGCCAGGCCGTTGGCAGTATATTTCGTAGCAGTGATTTGTTGAGTGGGTGTGTTGGCAGCAATATCCGTAGAAGCGCCAAAATACAATTGCACATCATGTGCAGCACCGTCGTTTGAATTCATCTTCGCGCTGATATAAGATACAGGTCTTGCGAGTATTTTAAGATCATTGATTAATAAAGGCGAAGTGAAGGTGAGTGAAAGATCAATCTTGCCACAGGTGAATTCATACCTTGTTTGTGTGGCGTTAAGGATTACACTTTTTTGCTCCGCTGTTTGAATCGATTGGCTCACATTTTCCTTTGGCTCATCTACAATGCCCGCATCCAACAAAGCGCCGCCGCCTGTATTGAGCACATGGATAGCAAGTAAATTATTTTCCTTTTTCAGTTTGCTTTTTATTTCATCTTTGACAGGCAGGTATATAAATTTTCCTGAAACTCCCCTGGTTTGATAAATCACTTCTCCATTGAGATAAACATCTACATCGTCATCATATCTCAGTTTTAAGAGCATATTGTTAACATCCGCAGTGTTGATGGAAAATTTACGGCGCACCCAGATATCTTTGCTAAGCCATATTGTTTTTGAAATACCTTTATTATCGCCAAATGGCCCCTTTCCTTTTTTCCAGTTGGTATCGTCGAAAGAAACATTCATCCAATCGTTTCCAGGAGCCGTCTCTGTATAAACGGCGTCATAATTTTCTTCGTCGCCTGCCGGAACAATGGTCTTGTACACCTTCCCGGTATTACCCAAAAAACGGTACACGGTGCCGTCTACCTTTAACAATCCTATCAGTGAATGATCGCTTCCGGTCCAGTGTTTTGTGGAGGAAGCTGCAAGCTCGTCCGTGGTTGACCATATACTAAAATAGGGGTCATGGGTTACCAGGGGATAGGCAGGCGCCTTACTACTTTGCGCAAAAACTAAAGCGATCTTAAAAATTACAATCGCTAAAAAAAACAATTTTCTCATTATGGGATTTATTTAAAAGTTGATTATCATTGTTTTGTTTAAGTACTCAGTAACGGGTGATTAGTACTTAGTCTATCCACACCTGCTGTGTAAATGCACCATTCGCCGCTACATCCCACAATTCTACCCTTATCCATTTTTTATTTTTTATATCCGCATTAAAGGTGAATTTATTTTTACCAAACGCGAAGGTATGATCAAGACTTATCTTTTCACGATATACCTTTTCACCATCACCCGTAATGACCTCTGCAAAATTTAAAGGAAAGGTCCAGTTAGCTTCTATTACAATTTTTGCTTTACCGGTTCGACCAGCTTTAAGAATTTCACCTGATCTTTTTCCGTTTACTGTGAAAACAGGAAGCAGTACTTCGCCGGTTGATACAAAAAACCTTCCCTGCTGCATCGCATCCAATATAGGTTGCCAGCCATCGTCAAAACGGGGCAACTTATCCATCTGAAGATAATTCACATTCATGTGAGCGTACATTTCATTTTCGGGCTCTACTGAAAAAAGATCGGCTTCCGCAATTGTATGCTTTTTAAATCCCCAATTCGCCATATCATCCACCAGGTCAAGTACGCGCTTACCCAGGCGCGGTTGTGAAAGGTCGGCTGGCATTGCTTTCCAGGCTGCGCCAAAGAAATGGTCAGACTTATAAAAATCTTCATCCTTATATTTATCGGGGTACCCGGTAGAGCCTTTTGTTCTTGCATGTGCCGTCCATGCCAAACCATTTTCTGTTTCCAGTAATTTCAGCATGTCTTCTTTATCACCCACTCTATACACTTTACCATACACGGCATCCGTTGTCATAAATGGCATGCCGGGTGTCCTTGACATGATCCAGTAAACGGGCTTTGGGAAAAAATCCAGCCAGTGCCCGCCAAAAAATTCATTGGGTTCCTCACCCGGCAATAAAAGAAAATTATCATCGGAAAATTTCTTGCACACCTCAAACAAAGTTTTAAGTTCTGTTAATCTTTGCTCATCAGGCCCTTTGGGATGCGCCGTGTAATGGAATTCCGCCAGGTGAACAATGTTAATACCCGTATTTTTAAACACATTGATAAAATTCGGTACCCCCGCAACTGCTTTATTCGCCAACGCAACTTTCATCACATACTCATTATGGAAGTGGCTCGACATTGTTTTATAACCAGGCAATGGCAGGTATACATCACTGTGTGTAAAGCGCTTTACTTCTTCCATAACAATTGCAGATGTACCTGTGCTTAACAGGCAAAAAAAGTTTAGCCGCTGGCTGGTGCCGGGAGGAGCATTAAACCACGGAACCCAACGGTTATCGCCCATCAGATCCTGCCGGATGCCCATACCAAAGCCCGGAACCATATTGCGGTAATTATTCCCATACCAGGTAAATTTTAAATTAAAGGCTTCATCCAGCGGATAAAAATACTGATGCGGCGGGGGAAATATTGCAAGGCTCCCTGCTTTACTAACGCCAACGATTGCACGATATTTTACAGCTATATTGCTGCTTGTGTCCGCTATGTTTGCCGGGATGGATTGCAGTTGATCGCGGGTATCCGTCCAGGCTATTTTATTCCATGATCCTGCTTTGCTAACCAGGCCGGCATCATATAATATGGCAGTGGAATCTATTGCTGTTGACATCACAGCGGCTATATTTAATAATGGGCTGCCTTGATACAAAGTAATCTCTATGACACCAGAAAATGACCCGGCAGATATGCTCCCGATTTTTATAATAGTTCTGCTACCGGAAGTGGATACACTTGCAGACTGCTTATTAAGATCGGCCGTATAAGTGTTATGAGGCAATTTATTTGTTTTATCAAAGAAAATATTCCATCCGTTTTGTGATACCAGGTCCCTTTTGCCAATAGTAAGAAGAAATACGGGATCAAGATTGATCCCGATTTCTTTCATGTTACCAAAACTATTGAGTCCGATGCTCCTGAATAGCGGCTTTTCATTTTGAAGATCAAATACAATTTTACCATTTTCTTTATTTCCGGTTGGCCAGGTGATGGTTAGTATTTCTTTTTGAATAAATACCTTTACCTGGCTTTTATTGTTGAACCGGGAAAGGTCAACATTCAGCTGTGCACCGGCAATATTGCCTGCAAGTAACAGGAGGAAAAGAATATTTTTTTTCATTACCGGGGATAAGCTTTTTGCACTTTTCTATATCGTAATTATATATTAAAATTACACATACTAATTTGAGAAGCATCGATAAACCTGTGCCCTATAATAACTTTATGCATCACCACGTTGCAAATACCAGAATAAAGCAGTCAAACAGCGCTATTTTAATTAATCCGCTTCTTTATACCAACCGGTTGCCCATTTACCTTACTACCACTTTTATAAGTGAATTATCAAATAATTTTGAATGAACCGATTTCAATTTATCTACCGGCATTTTTATTTCACGCCGGTCGTAGGTCATGAGACCGTTGGTTTCCACTTCCACATCAGTTGTTTGCGTATACACAGCTGCAGATAAACCTTTTTCAATCAAACGAGGTATCCGGTCCATTAGCTCTGAATATCTTTTAAATAACTCATCCCTGTTTTTGAAAGTTTGATATCCCCAGTTATTTTTTTCCTGCCAGGTATGGTTTTCTACCGGCAAACCCAGGCCACCAAATTCGCCTAATACCAATACTCTTTTTTCACCAAACAGGGCAGGGTCGGGCATTAAGGGCTCCGGGTAATTATGAAGATCAATGATATGACCTACATTTTCAAAATTACCGCCGCTTGCAGTATTAACGAGGCGGGAAGGATCTTTCTGCATCGTCCAATCCACGATCTCCTTTGTTTTAAATTGGCCCCAGGCTTCGTTAAAGGGAACCCAAACTACGATACTGGGGAAATTGTACAGGCTTTCAATAATATTGTTCCATTCGGTCCGGTAAATTTTTTCGGATTCCACGCTGCGATCCTTATCTGTAGCGCGGCCAAACACACCGGGACGATTCTCCCAACGGTTTCCCAAATCGCCGCTTGGCATATCCTGCCAAACCAGCATTCCCAACTGGTCGCAGTAATGATACCACCGCGCGGGCTCTACCTTTACATGTTTGCGAATCATGTTAAAACCCATTTCCCTTGTTTTTTCAATATCAAATTTCAATGCCTCATCAGTGGGAGCAGTGTACAATCCGTCGGGCCACCAGCCCTGGTCGAGCGGGCCATATTGAAAAACAAACTGGTTATTGAGCAGCATTCTTTCTATGCCATTATTATCGGGCAGCATTGATATTTTGCGCATGGCGAAATAACTTTTTATTTCATCCATCACTTTTCCATTACGCGTTACCGTTATCTTCAGATCATACAGGAAGGGATTTTGCGGAGACCATAATTGGGGATCGATAATGGATAATAGGGCATCATCGCCAGGGGTGGTTGTTCGTTCTGTTATTTTTTCATTTCCTTTCCATGCCGAAACAACCAATTGGTCACCGGGCAAAATATTTTCCACGCGTGCAGATACCGTGAGTGTTTGTTTGTCTATATCGGGCGTTTGCCTGGTGGAGCTGATATAAGTTTTGGATACTGGTTCCAGCCACACCGTCTGCCATATTCCGGTTACCGGGGTATACCAGATGCCGTTCGGTTTATTTACCTGTTTGCCCCGTGGCTGAGGGCCGTCATCTGAGGGATCCCATACACGTATGGCAATTTTTTGGGCTCCTTTTTTATTTAAGACAGCAGTGATATCAAATGAAAACGGATCATATCCACCCTGGTGGGTGCCCACGGCTTTTCCATTTACGTACACCTCGCATAACCAGTCAACCGCACCAAAATGTAACAATACATTACTGTTTTTATAACCGGCAGGCAGGGTGAGTTCACGTTCGTACCATAATACACTGTCCTTTCCTGCCGTTTTACCCACACCAGACAAAGCTGATTCAACCGCAAAAGGCACTAATATTTTTCCTGCAAACAAAGCAGGTATTGTTTCGGATGTTTTTGGTAAAATAACATACTGCCAAAGTCCGTTTAAATTCATCCAGTTATTCCTCACCATTTGGGGGCGTGGATATTCAGGCAGGGGATTAGCAGGGTCGCATTTTGACGTCCACGGGGTAGTGATTTTATTGCCGGCGATTTTCCAACCGGACTGGGCCGAAATTTTATTTCTAAAAAAGAAGAAAATAATTGCTGCAAAAAATAAAATGACAAACAATTTAGTGATTTTTTTCATTGCTATTTCATTTAAGAAAGTAAGATAAGAGATATGTGTGGTAATGTATGCCTGTTCTTCAGCTAATAATTGAAATTTAAAAACAAAGACCATTTAGCCAGCGCTAAATGGCCTTTGTTCATATGATATCAGATCTATAAAGATGGTTGCTATTAAATTTGAATGAATGTCATATTTAAGCAAAACGCAGGCAGTCATTTAAAAACTAATCTTTTGCACGGGTGTAAAAATCCTGGCTTCCACTCCCGCTATTTTTAACCCGATACGGGCAAAAATATAATTTTGCACAGGCACGATTGCCGGTATTGCAACTTCCAAACTACCACTATTGGGATCTATAATGGCAGCGCCTGCTATGCCTGCGCTTGCAATAATATCCCCGCCGGAAACATACTGCGTTTTATTGATATAATGTGTTACGTTAACAGGTATCTTATCAACCGGGATACTTTCACCTGTAATTGGCCCCTGTTTAACACTACTGCGTCCA
>JBDTVX010000191.1:0-11170 GCA_040007015.1 Ferruginibacter sp.
CAAAAAAAAACGGCATCATAGATTTATGGGTCTTTGCAATTACAATCCCAATCCTTGTCCAAATCAATTACGGTAACTACCACCAGGTCATCCTCTTTTGGAGCAAATACGATCCTTACGTTTTGCTGATCGTGTGTTATTCCTTCCAAAGGGTAAGTTTTGCCCCGATTGTCTTCTTCAATCCTGGGATAATTTAATTTCCCGTTTTGCAATATCTCCATCACTTCACTTTCATCAATATGCCTGCAGTCCATCCTGCAACGGGCATGCCTGCTATAAATTATTTTATGCGCTTTCCTGTTAAACGGTACATCGGTAATAACAGGTATCGTGATGTCAGCAGATGGATTCCGGGGGAAACTTCCCCGCTGATTTTTCTTTACATAATAAAGCAATAAACCTGCTGCAAGCAATATAATAAACGGGAGGTATTTTTTTGTCATGGTGTTATTGCCTGCAAATTAATTGAAAAGATGCTTTTAAAAATGCATTATTAAAAAAGTCGTGGTACTGAGAAAAATTTTAGAGTACGTATCTTTGCAAAGTGAGTAAAACTGTTGCATTACATACACTTGGCTGTAAATTGAATTTTTCTGAAACTTCCACCATCGGAAGACTTTTGGAGAATGATGGATTTATAAAGAAAGATTTTGATGAAGTAGCCGATGTGTACGTCATCAATACCTGTTCGGTAACAGACAATGCGGATAAAGAATGCAGGATGCTGGTAAGACGCATACAACGCAAAGCACCTGAAGCAATGGTAGTAATTACAGGATGCTATGCCCAGTTAAAACCTGCGGAGATCGCTGCCATCCCGGGCGTGGATCTTATACTTGGTGCATCTGAAAAATTTAATATTACCGAACACCTTAAAGAGATAACCAAAGGCGATAGCGCCAAGATCTGCAGCTGCGATATTGAAGATGTACAAGTGTTTACAGCATCTCATTCTATTAACGACCGGACAAGGGTATTTT
Organism: Ferruginibacter sp.; assembly: GCA_040007015.1. GTDB lineage: Bacteria > Bacteroidota > Bacteroidia > Chitinophagales > Chitinophagaceae > Ferruginibacter. The sequence continues at coordinate 981 of JBDTVX010000191.1, forward strand.
TAAAAGTGCAGGATGGATGTGATTATAACTGCTCCTTTTGTACCATCCCGATGGCAAGAGGTAGAAGCCGGAGCGATGCTATCGAAAATATAGTAACAAATGTAAAAGCGATCGCTGAGCAAGGCGCTAAAGAAATAGTTTTAACCGGGATCAATTTGGGTGATTTTGGAAGCTCCCATCAAAGCGCCGCCGGGGAAGGTTTTAATGAAAATAACAACCCGGAGAACTTTTACCGGCTCATCAGGGAACTTGACAGAACTGCGGGTCCGGAGCGATACCGGATATCCTCCATTGAGCCAAACTTACTTTCCAATGATATCATTGAGTTAGTATGCAACAGTAAAAAATTCATGCCGCATTTTCATATCCCGTTGCAAAGCGGGAACAATAAATTGCTGGGCCTGATGAGAAGACGTTATAAAAGAGAATTATACGCAGAAAGAGTGGCTCTTATAAAAATGCTGATGCCGCATTGTTGCATAGGTGCAGATGTGATTGCAGGCTTTCCCGGCGAAACGGATGAATATTTTAATGACACTTTGGATTTCCTGCATGGCCTTGATATTTCTTACCTGCATGTGTTCACCTATTCTGAAAGAACCAATACGCCTGCTGCCACAATGAAACCGGTGGTACCCGTAACCGTTAGAAATGAGCGAAATAAAATGTTACGCAACCTGAGCTATCAAAAAATGCAGCATTTCACTGCTCAGCATATTGGAGAAACAAGAAAGGTATTATTTGAAAGACGCAACAAAAATGGGATGATGGAAGGCTATACCGATAACTATATTAAAATAACTACCCCCTTTAAAAAGGAATGGGAAAATAATATTGTATCATGGAAAATATAAACGAAGAAGAATTCAGCAAATACCAGGTTACCATTCATTTTAATATGGATGATGACTTTATGAGTTTAGTACCGGCTCACCGGGTATATATCAACAGCCTGATCGATAAAGGAACGATAGATTATTATGCGGTAAGTATGGAAACCCAGCGCTGCTGGATGATCCTGAACGCCCCCAGCAAAAATGAGGTGGAAAATTGCCTGGTTAAAGTGCCATTACACAAATACTGGACGATCGAAATAGACGAATTATTCGTGTACGATTCACAGTCGTACCGGTTGCCTGCTTTACAATTGAATTAGTGTTGATGGTTGGTCGTTGATGGTTCGAACCGTTCCCAAAAAACAGAATATTAGTTCAAATAGGTTTTCCTTTTTTTGGTTACGGGCAGAAATAATTCTGTTGAACATTGTCCCTGCCGTGGCGGGGCTCTCTTCTGCGTCATACCAACCGATAGCTATCAGGTGTGGGTCTTTTCCCATGCTATAAATTAAAAATACATTGACCCCTTATTGCCCTTTAAAAGAATTGATAAGTTTAAAATGAGCTAAATGCATCTACTTTGTGTGCGATTATAACGAACCCCACCAATGACAACAGAACAACTGGCAAAAGAATTTGAACAGTCGGGCGGGCAACTGAAGTCCTATATCCTGCGGATAACCGCCAGTATTGCCGACTCAGAAGATATTGTGCAGGACACTTACATCAAGGCATCCGAAAAACTTAACACATTCAAAGGGCAGTCTTCCATAAAAACATGGTTATTTGCAATTGCTTCCAACCTGGCAAAAGACAGCCTGAGAGCAAGAAAGCGCTGGGTTGAAAATGTGACCGACATTACAAAAGAAGCCGCTCTTTCCGACCCGCGATTCTTTAAGGAAGCCATGCTTATCCATACCACATCACCGCAGGGGCAATTTGAAATAAAGGAACACATTGCGTTCTGTTTTACCTGTATCGCCAAATCATTGCCTTTAGAACAGCAAATCAGCATTTTGCTAAAAGAGGTGTATGAATTTAAGGTGAATGAGATCGCACAAATTCTTGATACAACGGAAGCAATGATAAAATATTATTTGCATACAGGCAGATCAAAATTGATTACAATTTTTGAAGGCAGGTGCGCCTTAATAAACAAGCAGGGAGTTTGCCATCAATGTTCGGAACTGAACGGGATATTCAACCCCAAACAAAAATTCCAGGAAGAACTGGTGAAAATTGATATGGCAAAAGAAGCGGAAAGCAGCGATAAGGAGCACCTGTTTGATTTACGGATGAAAGTGATACAGGGAATCGACCCTTTTAAATCCAATGCGGCCGGGTTACAGCTACATCACCTGGAATATAACAGGAAGGTGATGGAAAAGTATTTAGAAAAAAATGTAGATTAGCCTATCATTTTGTTTTGCTCAAACGTCAAAGGTTAAAATGCGGATTGAAAAATAAAATCACAATTTAAACGATTATGGAATCAATGGAACAAAACGGTAAGGCAATCACCATAAAAAAAACATTCAGCCGCGAAACCTCCCTCAACATTGAAATTAATGCGCAGCCCTCAATCGTTTGGACATTATTAACAAATGCATCCGGCTATACCAGGTGGAACTCTACCATTATTTCAATCGACGGCAATATTGCACCGGGCGAAAATATCCATCTTAAATCAACACTTGACCCTAAAAGAATTTTTAAATTGAAGGTGAAAGAATTTAACCAGGAAAACAAGCTCGTGTGGGGCGATGCAATGGGCAACAGGATTTACACGCTTACAAAAAAAGGAAATGGCGCTACCCTGTTTTCGATGACAGAAAAAATCGGCGGCCCTCTTTTCCCCCTGTTTGCTAAAATGATCCCTCCGTTTGACAATTCATTTGAGCAATTTGCTGCCGACCTGAAAAAGGAAGCTGAAAAGATTATGAATACTAAAAAATAATGAAATGAAAATCGTAAAAGTAACCTACACCGCCAGGCCTGATTTTGCGGATCAAAACCAGGCCAACATTAAAGCTGTAATGACCGATTTGCAAAGTCCACAATATCCTGGCATCAATTACAATGCCTGTATGGCCTCAGATGGTAAAACATTTATTCATACTGCATTTTTCAGCTCCGATGAAGACCAACGATTGCTAAACGAACTGGCTTCATTCAAAGATTTCCAGGAACAACTTAAATCCAGCGGTTTCGAAGTTCCGCCCAAACAGGAACTGTTGAATTTAGTTGGTTCATCCCGGAATATTTTTTAACTGATCTGGTACAAATTTTGTTAATTCGTGTTTTTATGATCGCTAATAAATAAACTGTAAATTATTAAAAATTGAAAAATAAAATTGGAACAAAAGAAAAACCACTGGCGCTAAAGACACCGCCTTTATCATCAGAATACACAATGCATGTTGATGAAAAAGATGGCAAAGAAGTCCTGGTTTGTACCGTTGGAAAAACAGTTTTACTGTACGACCATCGTTGTCTTTCAGACCTTCATACAATGTTGAAAAATCATGGCGACTGGATGGAGTTGGGAAGCGCAGATGAGCAAAAACCGGCAAAGGAAGGAACCGTTGAAGCATGGGGCCGTTCGGAAAAAAATCCGGTTGGCGGCTGGTATGGCTTAAAGAAAGGACTTCGCGGAAGATTTGGAATGTATATTCCGCCATTAATGGAAGCGCTGGGGCTTGTGGAACTAACCCACGATCCAAAGGGGAATAAGATGAGGGCAAAATAACAAAATTCCAAAAACTGTTTAAATACATTTATGGGATTTATTCTAGTTCTAAAAGTGGCCGGTGGGAGGCCTCTATGGTTTATTCCTGATATTTTTTAACCGGTAAAGCAAAAGCAATATACTGATCGCCGGATTTACTTCCGATCTTGCCCCCGCCACATGCAATTACCACGTATTGCCTGTCATCGATCGCATAAGTTGCCGGGGTGGCATAACCCGGCACCGGCAATTGGGCCTGCCATAACAGCTTCCCTGTTTTTTTGTCAAACGCGTGCATTTTTGCATCTTTTGAAGCAGCAATGAATACGATTCCTCCTTTTGTTACCAATGGCCCGCCATAGCCTTCTGTACCTGTAGCGGAAATGCCTATCCTGGTTAACTCAGGGTATTCTCCCAAGGGTACTTTCCATAACAATTTTCCGTTGTTTAAATTAACGGCATTCAATGTCCCCCACGGAGGTTTTATGCCGGGGTAACCATCCTTATCCAGGAAACGGTTATAACCCGTCATGCTGTATGGTACTTCATCAAGAATGCTTTTCCTTTGCTGCAGGCCATTTGAGGCCGAAACAGGTTCTTTACGTATGCCAGGCGCCCTTCCTTTTGACGTTGGCTCTTTCCCGGGTCCTTTTAATAAAAAAACAAGTAAGGCCTTCTTTTCATTTCCAGAGATTTGTTTAAATGCGGGCATCATATTTTTTCCATTGAAAATTATTTTCCATGCCTGGTCCTCATTATATTTTTTATCGATATCGACCAGTGTAGGAAAAGATGTCCCATTTCCTTTTAATTCAGGTCCGTGACAAGATGCACAATACTTTCCGTAAACGCTTTGACCGATGCCCTTCAGTGAACTTTCATCGCCTTTTGCCACATCCACCATCGTGAGTGCCCAGGGAAGTTCGCTGCTATTGACGTACAGGATGCCTGAAGCAGGGTCAACTGCGGCCCCACCCCACTCGCCACCTCCGTCAAAGCCCGGAAATATCCATGAGCTTTCCTTACTCGGTGGGGCAAACATGGCCTGGTATTTTACTTTATTATATTGCTCCATCATTTCCCGGTGGACTTCGGGGGTACGGTCTGAAACGTCTTCGGGCCCAAATTTCTGCCGTGCAAAAGGCTGCGGCAATGTTGGAACCGGCTGTGTTGGCCAAATTTCTTCCCCGGGTAAAGCAGCTATAGCCGGCACAGGCTTTTCCTCAATAGGGAAAACAGGCTCGCCATTGGTGCGGTTGAATAAAAAAATGAACCCGTGTTTGGTGATCTGAGCCACCGCATCGATCTCTCTTCCATCGGGATGTATGGTGACAAGATTGGGATTGGCTGCGAGGTCGCGGTCCCAGAGATCATGATGGATTACCTGGTAGTGCCACAGATACTGACCGGTTGCTGCATCCAATGCTACAAGCGAATTGGCATACAGGTTCTGGCCCTTACGGATACCGCCGTAAAAATCACCGCCAACAGATCCGGTGGGGATATATACAATTCCTCTCTTTTCATCAAGCGCCATGCCTGCCCAGTTATTGGCTCCTCCTAATTTTTTCCACGCGTCTTTATCGGGCCAGGTTTCAAATCCCTTTTCGCCCGGGTGCGGGATGGTATGAAATATCCATTTGCGTTCACCTGTACGAACATCAAAAGCACGTACGTGCCCGGGGGCGGCATCGGCAGATTCACCCACCCGCATGCCGATTATAAGAAGGTTTTTATAAATAATGCCCGGGGTTGTATTGGCTATAAAATCGTTGTATGTGCCCGGTTCCCTGTCGAGGTTTTCCGTTAAATCGATATACCCGTTTTTACCAAAGGTCCTGATGGGTTTGCCATCGTCAACACTGATCGCATAAGTTTTTGCCCCTACACTGTAGATGATACGCTTTCCGGCCGCTTTTTCATCCTCCCAATAGATCACACCCCGGATAACTTTAAAATATGCATAAGGGTCTTTATTTGAAGCAGTGTCTTCCTGGGCAGGGTCAAATAACCATTTTTTTTCACCGGTGGCAGCATCCAATGCAAACAATTTTGATTGAGGTGTTGTACCATACAGGATACCATTTATTATGATCGGGTTACATTGATTCTGTGAATGATCAGCGGTATCTCCATCACCGGAACTATATGTCCAGGCTATCTCTAATTGAGAAACATTACCAGGATTGATCTGCTCATTGGATGAATAGCGGATCCCGTCTTTTGACCCGGCATAAGTTCCCCATCCACTATAATCGGGTACGGGCTGCGAAGAATTTTTACAGGAAATAAAACCTGCAACAACTACAGTGAACGCAATCCCGTAATTAATGCGGGAAAAAAATTTATAATAATTATTCATGCTGTTTTTTTTGAACCTGGTTTAAAAAAACATTAAGTTAAGAGAATTTTGCTCAAAGGGCATTGTGTTTATGGAAACATTTATTTTTATTGAAACCAGGCCGTGCAGAAGGTGCATAGTAGGCGTTCGTATGGATAACCCGCTATTTCAAAAAAATGTTAGCCTGCACTGGTCTGACCTTCGGTGCCGACCGGGTGGTGTATCTTTACAAATTATGAATTGCAATAGAATGAAATATTGGAATTGTTTGATTATGCTTTGACCATTGACCATTGACCAATGACCACTTTATTCAAAATAAAAAAAATTTCCCGGATGAAAAGTTTTATAACCACTGCCAGTCCTCCGTATCGTATCATAATTTGGACAGCTATGATTTCTATGAGTTGGTTAGCCTGCCGTGTTCAAAAAATCCCCGCTACTACAGATCAAGAACATTCATTGGTAATACAAGGGCCGCTATGGGGAGCAATGTGGCAACAAAAGGCGGCAGAATATAAGGCTTTGTGCTACCAGGCTTTTAATATAGCAAGGCTGCGGCTGGATGCTATCCTGTTACAACCTCACAACCTGCCATTGGCGATCGTAACAGATATTGACGAAACGGTACTTGATAATAGTCCTTATACCGTACACCAGGTACTTCACGAAAGTGGCTATGCTGAAAATTCATGGATAGAATGGACGGCGAGAAGTGAATGTGATACCATTCCCGGCGGCCTATCATTTTTAAAATATGCTTCCTCCAAAGACGTGCAGGTATTTTATATAACCAACCGGGTGGCGGAAGAAAAGGAACCAACTTTAAAAAATCTGCAGCGATGGAATTTTCCAAACGCAGACCAGGAGCATTTATTCTTAAGACAAACGATATCCGGCAAGGAACCGCGCCGGGGTATTGTGGCACAAAAACATGAAATCGTTATGTTGCTGGGAGATAATTTAAGCGACTTCAGCGCTGCATTTGATAAACAACCGTTTGAAAAACGAGATGCGGCAGTTACAAATAATGCTTCCCTTTTTGGAAACAGGTTTATTGTATTGCCCAATGTTGCCTATGGCGACTGGGAAGGGGCATTGTATAATTTTAATTATAAACTTACGCCGGCACAAAAGGATAGTATCATCCAACTTCAGTTGAAAACATATTAATTAGCTAATGTGCTAATGTGCTAATGTGCTAATGAAAATGCGGGTGGATCTTCATTTGCATGTTCGCGCATTGGTTAATTAATATTTCTATCCAACTGGCAACGTCATGAGGAATTTTATGGTTGAGTATTAAGTATTGAATGTTGATTATTTAAATATTGGTATTTTTGCCACAAGTAAATATTCAATGCTTATTATTAATACTCAAATGAACAATACATTGCCCTCCGGCACCGCTATATTTAACCTTTAACCAATGCTATCCCATTTTCATAATAGTATGCCTTCATCGCTAAAACGATGGTATATCCCAGGCTTCCATATGCAATTTGCCTTCCCTATCCAATCCTTTCAGTTTGAGCATCTGCTGTAAGAACAAAGGGATTCTGAAATTTTAAATTATTGGGTGGCTGGATAAAAACAAGTTATTGAATCGGGTTGACGCATCCTCGTTTTACCAAAGCCGGGTAGGTTTTTTGGTAATATGAAAAAAGAATTTGGAAACTGGTCATAATGATAACTTAATCGTTTATGTACGCTGAACCGGGTAAGCCGGCCCGCAACCCTTAACCCAACCTGTACGTTCCGCTTTAAATAAAATAATCTGTTAAATCCGTAGTTTTTGGGGAGATGTATTTTTCTAACGGGCCGACTTAAAGCCAAACTGCAGGTAATAAAATATTTGCGGAAATTAAAAGAAATTACTAATGAACAAAAAGAAATTATTTCCTTATGTTCGCATAAACATCCGGCTCAACGTAAAACGATTGTGATCTTATTTTAAACGCATCTATATTTATGAAGAAAATAATTATAATCCTTTTCGCTTTTTGGAGTTCTTATATCAATGCGCAAACCCTGCCGAATTTCGACCTCATCAAACTCGAAAAAACCTCCGACTATAAAGCCGCGGATCCCTTTGTTTTACAAACGGCTACCTATCTGCTGTCAATTCCTTTTAAAAAAGACAGTAAAGACAGGTTAAATTCTTTGCAATTTATTAGTAAATGGATGTACGGCACAACTGATTACTCATTTATATTTACCGATGTACCGGGCAAAGTAGGTAAGGACAATGATATTTTAGGCCTTTTCATGGCAGCTATGGCAAAATATACACTGGAAAATAAAGCATCTTCCAAAGATGCAAAACTTGTAAAATTAAATGCCCTGATTTTGCTTCTGAATTATTGTGAGAATAAAGACAATAATATGAAAATGACAAAGCAATTGAAAAAATTATCTGAAGCAAAGGAAAAGGGGCAACTGGAACAGGCATTTCAGTAAATGCGCAGTTACAACCGGTAATGTATCATGCAATTTTTCCAATTCTTTTTCAGGATATTATAGGTTTGAATAGCTGATTTTTTGCAACTGTGACAATATATATATTAAATAACGGTGATGCACACACGAAAAATGTACCCGCCTCTATTTCGGTGATCAGCCTCAAGCAATCCTGTAGTTATTGCAGCATCCTTTCCCGTATGTACTTAACGGGCGAACTGCCAAAACTCAAAAATTTTTCATGAAAATCTTTCAGGCTATATTGGCTGCCCATTTTCTTGTTATAATCTTCCCGCAGCGATTGAATTGCCGTGGCACCGGTATAATAAGAACAAAGCTGTACCTGTGATACGGTTGCCCTATGATATTTTTCTTCTGCCTGGGCATTGGTTTGAAAACACTCATTGATTAAAAGGTGCAGTATGTCTTCTTTTGGTTTATTAAGACATTGGATATCATAATCAATGATCACATTTGCCAACTCGCGAAGTTTTAGCTTATCGTGTACCAGTTCCATTTCGGGCGTATGATTTCCCCAGCCGTTTTCAAGCATCATCCCTTCTGTATAAACGGCCCAGCCTTCGATCATGGCGCCGTTCTGAAAAACAGACCTTACCACATCCGGGGATTTTTTATTATTGTAAATTCCCTGTAAACAATGCCCTGGAACCGCTTCATGAATAGAAAGTAACTGCGAGCCATAGTTATTATACTCCCTCAATGCACTTTCTGCCTTTTCCGGTGGATAGATTGTGAGATCATCTATGTTGTAATAAGTTGGTCCCCTTTTTTGATAAGGCGGTGTAAATTCAGCATTTGCCACCGAAAACCCCCTTGCATAAGCGGGCATGATCCTTACTATGACAGGTGTGGCAGTGGTGTCAAAATCGAATAAATTTTTTTCGATGATAAACTTTTTTAAACGGTACACCTGGTTTGTGAGCGAATCAAAAAAATGTTCCGGCCTGGCGTGTTGCAGTTGTATTTTATCCAATATCAATTGCACCAGTTGCATACTGTCTTTTGGTTTGCTTCGGTCCGGATAATATTTGTTCCATAAGCTATCAGCCATCCCGGACATTTTATTGTGATAAAATTGTTTGTCTGTTATCGCTTTTTCATACACCTGTTCAGGGGTGAGATCTGTGGCCAAATCATAGGTAAATTTTTCCGCGAAACGCTCCTTTCCAATTCTAAAATCGCGGAATGAATAATTTTTATTAGAAACGATCTCTTTTAAGGAATCCGTATAACCATTCATTGCCCGGGTGGCTTTTGCTATGTTTTGCAGTAAAGTATCTTTTTCGGCGTTGGATAAATGCGAGGCTTTGATCGAGTCTGTTAGGGCGGCTCCTAAAACTGTAAGCCCACCCTGGTTTTGCACAATAGCTAATTCAATATGTTCTTTGGTAGGCTTATGAAGCATGGCCAATGCGGCTCTATAATATTCATCCGCATGCTGTAAATGCCGCGTAAGAATTTTTAGCCGCTCATCCAATGGAGCATAAGGCTGGTTAATGATATAGTCGCACTCCCCGCTGATATTATATAGTGTCGCGTCCCATTCCTGCTGCCTGAAAACAGACTGGTACCAAATATCACTTTCCAATTGGTTTTTTATGATATGGAAGCTTATTTTATTATTGTCGCTGAGTTGGTCATAACCGGACTTATTTAATGAATCGATCCATCGCCTTGAAAACGCAATATCATTGGCGACGGAGGTGCTGTCCGGTATTACCAGGCTGTCGTAGTATTTACCATAACCAACAAATATGGAAGCTGAAGGATACTGTTTCCAATACGCATCCAAAACTGCGTGCTC
>JBDTVX010000192.1:0-11141 GCA_040007015.1 Ferruginibacter sp.
AGGGCATCACCAGTTTTAATTTATCCTGTCCTTTGAAAATGGAGGATTTCAGCGCCTCACTTTTTGTAAAATTTACCCACAGGGGGGGATAGACGCAGTTTACCCTTAGCCTGCGGAAATGCCCCCTTGTTTTTATTTTTGCAGGGATGGAAATTTCAGTACTGTCTTCGCCCCTGTACGAAAAAACGATCGGGTGGTATTTGGAATTTTCAGTCCTGTCAGCTAAAAAATCACCGGTATTACAGGTTAAAGTGATCTCAAGCGCCTTATCAGTTTCAAACAAAACTTTCGGCCTGGAAGACTTGTGGGATGCAGGCGCGGCGGGATCCACTGTTGACTGGGAGTGGCTTTTTACAGGCAAAACCAAACAATATAATGCTGCATAAATGACTGGGTGTAAAAATATTTTCATAAATAATATTTTAAAAACAGGGTTATATGGTTGGGTGAATAATAAACCTGGCTACTTACTTCGTTTCCACGCTTCACTATAGATTTTAATAAATAACTTTTTATTTTCAATACTCTTCCGGTTAATCCCTTTTTTTAAAGGCTGGATAAAATATGTTAATTATGCTTCATGGCGTAGCTCATTTTGCGTGTGCCTTTTCTTTTAAAATCCCACCGGTGGCTTCTTTTATACTTTGCACATAAACAAATGCTTTTGGGTCAATAGTTTTTAAAGTATCCTGGATCTGCTTTATTTCCAAACGCGTTACGATGGTAACAATGATCTCGCAATCTGTTTTAATATCAAAGCTGCCGGGTAGGTAACCCCGTTCGCCTTTATACACGGTAATGCCTTTTCCCAATTCATTTACCAGGAAACTTTTTATTTCTTCCTGTTGGGATGAAATGATATTCATAGCAGTAAATTCTTCAATACCGTCCACCACATAATCCGTAGCCTTTGTTGCGGTAAAATAGGTGATGATCGAATACATGGCTGTTTCTATACCAAACTGCAAGGCAGCAATTGAAAAGATGATGGTATTGAAAAGCATAATGATCTCGCTGCTCGAAAAACCTGTTCTTCTCCTGGTAAATACAGCAATCACTTCCGCGCCATCTATAACGCCACCGCCTCTTATTACCAATCCAACACCGGTACCAATTAATATACCGCCAAAAATGGCAATTAATAATCGATCGCTTGTGATGGGACGGATATCAATAAAAAGCAGACCCAGCGAGAGTAAAATAACAGCAATGGTTGTTTGTACTGCAAAAGTTTTCCCGATCCTCCTGTAGCCAAGATATATAAAAAGTACATTGAGCACAATTACAAGGATGCTGATATTGATATGAAATATTTCATGAAGCAATATAGATATCCCTGTTATACCGCCGTCCATAAACCTGTTGGGAATCATAAAACCTTTCATCGCCAATACGGCAAGTCCTGTACCAATTACTATATGCAAAAAATTTTTAAGGTCCAACACATTTTTCCATTCGATGGCGTCACTTTTATACTTCATAGTCATTGCTGAGCGATTCGTTTAAACTACTAATGTAAGATTCTCTTTTCATTTAATCCGGCTTTGATTAAAAACATCCGGAAATTTAAACAGGCTTGCGCACGCATTGATCTAAAGGGATTTGACGGGTTTGGGGATTGTGATAGTGTCCATAAAGCATTCGCTGATTTTAACAGCCTTTGGCTTTTTACATGTACTTTTGCTTAAACTTAATCTGAAAATGATCAATGAAGATGATTCAAACGATATTAGAAATTTTTGAATGAATTTTCGCATTGATTAATTTTCAAATTTTCAAATTCATTTTGATGAATCAACAGGAAAATGACGATGCAAAGGAATTGGGGTCATTATTGCTGGATGTTGGTGTTTATCTCTTAAGCTCGGGTGCAAGCTGCAGCAGGATAAGAATTACCATGAGAAGACTCGCCACGAGGTACGAGTACCTGGCCCATATTTCCATAGCGCCAAAATCAATTTCACTCACATTAAATGACGGGTATGATAATTCAATATTTAGTGGCATGCGCAGCACCCCGGCCCAGGGAGTGAATTTTAAAACCATTTCAGGTATCAGCAGGTTAAGCTGGGATGCCATAGAAAATAAATTATCTATTCCCCAGGTGAGGGATGAATTGAACAGATTGCTTGCATTGCCCCATTATCCAAGGTTGATCATACTACTCTTTGTAGGCCTGGCGGGATCCGGGTTCTGTTTTACATTTGGTGGAAAAGTGCCTGAAATGATCATAACTTTCGGCGCAACTTTTTGCGGACTGTTTGTGAGACAGGAGGCCACCAGGTATAAATTTAATCCGTTCATCTGCGTTTACATGGCCTCGTTGGTTGCCTCCCTGTTTGCAGGCGCATTTGCTAAGGCTGGAGTGAATATAAACTTCGAACATGCATTTGCAACATCTGTTTTATTCCTGATACCCGGCGTTCCGTTGATTAATTGTTTTACCGACCTTATTGATGGCAATATCCTGAACGGGCTCGTAAAGGGAATCAATGCTATTATGGTGGCACTTGCCATTGCCCTGGGATTATTGACAGCAATGATTATTTATAATCTGAAATAACAAATGAATGGATTGGATAATGGTACTTAGTAAAACTTTTTGGTGTGGCTGCGGAGCTGTTGGTTTTGCGATACTTTTCAATGTGCCACCCCGAACGTTGTTTCCAATATGGATCAGCGGAGCTACCGGGGGCTTTTTAAAATTTATGTTACTACAGTCTGCTGTGGGAGTTGTGCCTGCATCCTTTGTAGGGGCGCTGGCCGTAGGAATTTCCAGTATTCCGATCGCGCATTTTCGTCACGCGCCTCCCATGATATTTGCCATACCAGCAGTAATACCGCTGATCCCGGGTGTGTTTGCTTATCGCACCATGCTGGGGCTTATAAAATTAACCAGTAATATCGGCCCGGATTATAGCATCATTCTTTCGGAGACGGTGAATAATGGGGCTAAAACGCTTTTTATCATCATGTCGCTTGCAATGGGTGTTGCGGTTCCGATGCACCTGATGCGTAAAGAATCTGTAAAGAATATCAGGCTTGTCAAAAAAAAATGATCACTTTGATTTAACAGGATTAAAATAACAAAATGAAGAATATTTTTTTTGGGAAAACAAGACAAATATTTTTAGCAAACGGGGCAGCGCTGGGATGGATCGCTATAATTTTTCAATTATATCTTATCATCGTCAACAGAACCGCTTCAGTTCCTGAAACCATTACCAGGTTCTTTGGCTATTTTACTGTTCTTACAAATATATTGGTTGCATTGTGCTTTACGCTGCTTTTACTAAAGCCGGATTCCGGCTGGGGCCGTTTTTTTGCAAGGCCAGCTACACTCACTGCTCTTACAGTGTACATCGGGGTAGTAGGTTTTATTTACAATGTTATCCTCCGTTTTTTATGGAGACCGCAGGGATTACAATTTGTTGTTGATGAATTGCTTCATTCTGTAATCCCTGTACTGTTTATTTTATACTGGTTCCTGTTTGTACCAAAAAAAACATTGAAATGGAAAAATATTTTGTCCTGGATGATATATCCCGCGGTTTATTGCATTTATTCATTGGTTCGGGGCGGAATAGGAGGGTTTTATCCATATCCGTTTATTGATGTCGGTATTCTTGGTTATAACAAGGTTCTTTTTAACGTGGCCGGGATGATAATTGTATTTTTATTGCTATCCATTGTATTAGTTGGTATTGGGAAAATGACAAAAAGGCCGCATAGCAATAATAAATTATAAAGTCGCCTGTTGCCGCATGAAATAATTTAACAGGGAGCTTTTTAAAAATGATTTTTTTGCTAACCAGTTTTGCTATCGGGCGTAGCTGAAGTATTTATGGTGCCGATATCGGATAGCTATCGGATGGTACCGCCGCGGCGGGATAAAAAAAGCATCGATGATGTTGGATAAAAAATTTCCAATTAAATTTAAACAGTTCTAAGAGAGCGTGAAGAAGATATTTTTTTTTGAAATTGACCAAATTAAAAGTCACGAATTTATACCTTGCGAAAGATCGTTCAGGTTGAAGGCATGGTCTTGTGCCGCAGGTACCAAATATTGATACAATTTGTAATGAATATTATTTCTTCTTTCTAAAGTCCGGCGTATAATAAAAAAACCATCTGAAAGTTTTGTTTTTATCATATTGATATCCTGAAGATTTTTGCTGGTACAACAGCATGTACCCCAAATCAAAACTGATGGATTTATTAATGGGCTGCCTGATCCCGATAAATACCCTGTTTTGATCAAAAGTATTATACACAATTTCTTTTCCAAATTGTATCGCCAGTTCATCAGATAATACCAGGGAAGGGTAATGCGGATTTTTAAATACGGGTATTGTAAAGCTTAATAAATAACGTATCCGATCGGTGAATTTGAAACTTTTTATAAATTTGTCATTTACAATTTTTTCCTGCCATCGCTGTTCATTTCTCAAACGGTTAAGCAAGCTGACCTTCCCGATTTTTGAGGTCATTTGAATTTGCTGGTAAATACGGTGTTCCTGCGCATAATGGTTCCAGTTAGGTTTGGAAGGAGCCACCCACATTTGCCCATATCCCAATACCAGTGTGATATTTTCTTTTAGCCAGTAATCTACGCCCACCCTCGCGAAATAAAAACCGGGGTCCTTGATAAAATTGTTCCTGCGCATGTGTATGTCAGCGATCATACCAAATTTTTTATGCAGCCTGATGGTGCTGTTCACACTAAACCAGCTTTGGCTTTGGCTATTTATTTCTTTCGTATTGGATTGTGAATAGCCATTAAAATGCAGCAGTAGTGAAACGATCAGTAAACAATAAATGCGCGGTGTTTTCTTTCGGGAGGTTTTCATTATGATTTTAATATTGCTGGTAATAAATTAAATTGTATCTGGTGTGTAAATTGAGTTGTTTTATTTGTTCTGTTTGCCCCCGGTTTCTAACGGGCAATGCTATTTAGGTTAAGAGCCTTATGCGATCTAATGACAGCCCTTCGGGGTTATAACAATTTTAATAATTGCTTACAGGTAAATACCAACCCCAAAGGGGAGACATTTTTCCTTAACTAAATAACAATGCCCCAAAGAGGTGGTACTGGAACAGGACTTATTCTGCGCGTCAATAAGAGCCCAGCAATGGCATAACGTACAAGAGGGATGCAACCCTGCCTGATTGCGTTAAGCAGACAGGGTTGTCCCACATAGTTTTTTAGCCCGGATCAATAGCCTGTATTTTTTACAATTATGAGCACATTAGCGCATTAACAAATTTGCTTCTCAGCTAAAAAATAATATCAATAATTGAGCGGCCAGTATCCTTAAAATCATGGTCAGCGGATACACGGTGGCGTAAGTAGAGGAAGGGATATCGTTACCCGCCATTTTCAGTGAAAATGCAAGTGCCGGGGGATCTGTACAGGCGCCCGACAATAATCCGCATATTTCAAAATATCTTTTTTTGAAGAACTTGCCCGCCACAATTCCCACTATTAATAACGGTAACGTCGTAATGGTGATTCCCATCAGGATCCAGCGATACCCGCTGCCATCACTAAAAGCAGCAGCCAGGTTTTGCCCGCTGCTTAATCCTACACTTGCCAGGAACAGTGCGATACCTATTTCCCTAACGATCATATTGGCACTGCTGGTGGTGTAATTATTGAGGTACAAATGATTGCCAAAGCGGCTGAGGAACAGGGCTATGATCAACGGACCACCTGCCATTCCTATTTTAACGGGTATTGGAATATTGGGTACATAAAACGGGATACTGCCTAATATTACACCTAAAACAATACCCATGAAAATTGGCCCCAAATCAGGCGCTTCCAGTCTTTTCAGTGAGTTCCCCACCAATTCCGTAAATTGTTTTACACTATCCTCCGTGCCTACTACAGTAATGGTATCGCCTAGTTGCAAATAGATATCGCCATGGGCCACCATTTCAATACCAGCCCTTTTTATGCGGGTGAGGGTTAAA
Organism: Ferruginibacter sp.; assembly: GCA_040007015.1. GTDB lineage: Bacteria > Bacteroidota > Bacteroidia > Chitinophagales > Chitinophagaceae > Ferruginibacter. The sequence goes on from JBDTVX010000192.1 coordinate 5,977, forward strand.
GATTTATGGGGCATTCCGGAGATGTCCCCCAAACGTTTATGGGTGATCTCTTTTCTTGTTACAACTATCATCCGGGATATTAAATTACTAGCAGGTTCTGTCAACAGGTTCATATCACTTTCAGTGCCTACCAATAATCTTACTTTCTCCATTATTTTTTTTGGCGCAACAAACAGCATTACATCACCATCCGACAAAACAAGATCGGGTGTTGGCGTAATGATTGCGCCATTATGAAACATCCTTGAAATAATTACAGGCTCGTTCAGCATATTGAATATTTTTCTTATGGGCTTCCCGATAAGCTGTTTATTCTCTAACCTGATGTGAACGGAAAGCGGGCGATTGGACTGCAGGAAATTCAATTTACGGTGCAGTACATTTTCATTGTCAATATTGACCCGCAGCATTTTTTTTAATAATATTAACGACCCGATAATGCCCATAACCGCAAAGGGATATGCCACCGCATAAGCTAATGTAATAGTAGCATTATCCACGCCAACGATCTTTAGATCCTTAACGGCTGCCTGTGCTGCTGCCAGGCCGGGTGTATTGGTAACTGCCCCGCTCATCACACCGGCCATGATGGAGATATGAGTTCCGGAAAAATAGAAAAAAACCAGGGTAATGATTACACCCAGCAAAACCACCGAAGCCGCCAAAACATTATTTGCCAAAGCATTTTTTTTCAATGAAGCAAAAAAACCGGGGCCTACCTGTAGGCCGATTGCATATACAAAAAGTATAAGGCCAAATTCTTTTACAAAATGCTCGGTTTCTTTATTGATTGTGATGCCGTAGTAAGAAAAAATCAGTCCCACAAAAAGTACCCAGGTAATACCTAAAGATATTCCCAGGATCTTCACCTTGCCAAGGTAGATCCCCAAAGCGATTACCAATGAGTAGATAATGACTGCCTGTGCTACAGAAGGCTCTGTAAACAATTGAATAAACCAATTCATAAATAAATCAATTAAAAATCTTTTAATTAAACCTGGTAAGCCTGATTAAAATCCGGTAGAGCAGGAAGTGAAAAACTTTGACGAAATCCGTAATGCGTTAATTTAAATTAAGTCAATTCATAAAGCAGGCAATCATTATAAAGGCAGGCAATTGCTATAAAACGCACGCTGTGCGTGCAGTAAATTTTACCGGATGCGGTAAAGGATTGCTTAACAATTATGGCAGGCAATAATTAAAAGAACGGGTAATTATTACCCGTTCTTTTTTTTGAAAAAATTATATACGTTCTGGTGCCAATGCCCAATGTTCGGGAGAGCGCCATAATGAACTTAATAATAACTCCCTGAGGAAATAGACTTCTTTAGGAAGCTTGTCGTATAATTTAGCGAATAATTCTTCGTGGGAAAGCAATTCCTGTTTCCAGGGCTCCCTGTCGATGGTTGTGATTTTTGCAAAATCCGCTTTACTAAAGTTTTCCTGGCCGGTCCAGTCCATATCTTCAAAACGGGGCATCCAGCCAATAGGCGATTCAACAGCCCCTGCTCCTCCATGAACTCTTTGAATGATCCATTTTAATACCCGCATATTTTCGCCAAAACCAGGCCACAGGAATTTACCGTCTTCATCTTTTCTAAACCAGTTAACACTAAAGATACGGGGCGGGTTAGGTAAATCACGGCCAAATTGCAGCCAATGGTTTACATAATCACCCATATGGTAACCCATGAAAGGCAACATGGCAAATGGATCGCGTCTTACTTTACCGGTTTCGCCAAAAGCTGCTGCTGTTGTTTCACTGCCCATTGTTGCGGCAGCATATACACCGAAGCTCCAGTTAAATGCCTGGCATACCAGCGGTACGGCAGTGGCCCTTCTCCCGCCGAAAATAAAGGCGGCAATATGTACGCCATTGGGATTGTCCCATTCAGGGTCAATAGCCGGATTTTGATAGGCAGGTGCAGTAAACCGGCTATTGGCATGTGCTGCGGGTTTTCCACTTTTTGGATCGTAGGGTTTGCCATGCCAGTCGATCAATCCATCCGGAATTTCTTTTGTCATACCTTCCCACCATACATCACCGTCTGTGGTAATGGCTACATTTGTAAAGATGGTATTTGACTTAATGCTTTCCATTGCATTAGGATTGGTTTTGTAATTGGTACCCGGAGCCACACCGAAATAACCGGCTTCAGGATTGATGGCATATAATTCACCATCATCTCCTTTATGAACCCAGGCGATATCATCTCCCACTGTTGTTACTTTCCAATCATCCACACCTTTAGCAGGGATCATCATGGAAAAATTGGTTTTACCGCAGGCGCTTGGGAAAGCAGCAGCGATATAAGTTTTTTGTTTTTGGGGAGATTCAACACCTAAGATCAGCATATGTTCTGCCAGCCATCCTTCTTCCCTGCCCATCACAGAAGCAATACGCAGTGCAAAACATTTTTTACCCATTAACGCGTTTCCGCCATAACCACTACCGTAAGAAACGATTAGCCTTTCTTCAGGAAAATGGGAGATATATTTTGTCTCAGGATTGTTGGGCCAGGTAGAATCAACAGATGTTGAATTAAGCGGCGCTCCTATTGTATGGATACATTTTACAAATTCATTTCTTTTTATATAAGGATAAATATTATCGCCCATACGTGTCATGATATACATATTAACCACTACATATTCAGAATCGGTTAGTTGAACACCATACCTGGAAAAGGGGGAACCAACGGGGCCCATACAGAAAGGAATAACATATAAGGTTCTTCCAGACATCGCGCCATCCATCAGGCCGTTTAAAATTTGTTTCATGGCTTTCGGCTCCATCCAGTTGTTGGTAGGACCTGCATCTTCTTTTCTCCTGCTGCAAATAAAGGTTTTGTCTTCAACCCTGGCCACATCACTTGGATCGGAAAAGCAAGCAAAGCTATTCGGGCGTTTTTCCTGGTTTAGTTTGATAAATGTTCCTTTTTTTACCAGCAATTCACAAATATCATCGTATTCCTTTTTAGAGCCGTCGCACCAATGAATATTTTTGGCATCACACTGTTTAGCTATGCTGGTTACCCAGGCCTCCAATTCAGACTTAGCAGCTGAAGATTCATAAAAAGGAGTCTTAATTTCTTTAGTCATAAAAAATTATTAAATAAGTAAATAAAATGCTTTAAAAATGTTATGATGCAAATCTCCACCCAAAAGAATAAATTAAAAATGACCCCTATCAGTTTTTTGTATGATTGACATCGGTGTTTTAAAAAACCTGCACTTTATTTGAAAACTGTATAGGTGGTTTGGGTACTTATAAAATAATACTTGAATATCATTGAGATAGTTTACGGATCGATAATTATTTGTTTGTTTTATTGCCGCTAAAGGCTGTCGTTACTTATATACCTGCATTTGGGGAACTTTTGCGGTGCTTACACTTATCGTGCCTGATGCTGCGGGGTGGTGTGATGGAAAATTATATCAGCCGGCTGTGATAGGATTTTTTTGATAAATTTATTTGCCTTTTACTGAAAAGCCTGCATTTTGAATTCATTTGCTTTTGTTGATTTTGGTCTATACCCCGCAAGTTATAAACAGGTGAGTTGGTTTATTTATTTTGTCCGCTACCATCTAACCTCACCACCCCTCCTCCACTTCCCAAAAAAGATCGGGATATTCAACAAAAGAGGGGAGGCGGTGCTGCATATCTTTAATAAACAGTTGATCTTCCATGTCTGCCTGGGTGCAGCCAGGCAGGCACATCCCGGCTGTTCTTTTATCGGCAATGCCTTACGAAACCATTCCCTGTTTTGAAAATCGATCACTGACCTAAACTAAAATAAAATTCATCTTTTTACTTCTTGAGAAGTATAATAAGTTCGAGGGCCGCCGGTCGCCGTTGTTGGGTTGCAGGCCTGGTACAGCTTTAAGTAAACAGGGTAATTATCATGTTGCAACTTCATTGGAATCCGCCAGCTATCGGATGGAAAATATAGCATTTAAATATCAAACAACAAGTGGTAATGCCACAACATCCCCAGCCAGGCTTGATCTCATTATTAGGTGTTGCCGGGAATGAAAAAATGTTAAAGTCATCATAATACTTATGTGGCCCCTGCCCGGTAGCCTCGCTAACTATAGAAACAGGGAAACAGGTGACGTGTCCATCTTCCAAAATGCTATCTTTACCTATTAAATTTCAGAACTTCCTGCTGCGTCATAACCGAAACGTGTACCCGCAAATTAAAAGTGTCAGTTGCGCAGACAGGAATTGAGTTAATATAACCCGGACGATGAAACTTAAAGATGGTTGCACTTTTTTAAAGTGAATTAGTAGTTGATCGCCAGGTTTGTTGAATTTGTTTTTTTAATCAATACTATCAACGCTAATAATGAGAAGGATCCTTCACTTTTTCTATATTCTTCTTTTTTTGACATTCGTAACAAAGGAGGCAACTGCTGATCCGGCGGACCCGTTTTTTCTCCAGCATTACGATAACAGGAACGGACTTTCCAACAGTTCTATCAATCACATTTTTAAAGATGCTGGTAATTTATTGTGGGTGGCTACCTGGGATGGGCTGAACATGTATGACGGCAACATTTTTCACGTTTTTAATTATAGTAAGGAAAATGATTTTAAAAGTATCGGAAGCAATGTTATCCAGCAGGTTACGGAAGACAAACGTGGAAATATCTGGGTTACCACCATTGAAGGGATATCGAGATATGAAAAGCATACGGGTAGATTTTACAATTATTTCTATAATCAATACCAACGGAGCAGGATAAGCGAACAGGAATATGCACTTGCCGTGGATACTTCCGGGAAGGTATATTGCCTTAACCAAAAAACGGGGCTTAGCCTGTATGATGAAGCAGCGGACACATTCAGGATATTCAGTTTACCCCAGCAAAATTCCAAGATCAGTAAACTTGCTTTTGATGAATCTAACAGGTTATGGATATTAAATGCAAACGGACAACTGGATGTTTATTCAGCAAACAAACATCTGTTTAAAAGATTGCGGACCTACCATGCAGAGGTTGCCATCATCAATTTTTTCAATGTAAACCACCAGCTTTTTTTTAATACGGCGGATGACCGTTTATATACTATTCACAGCGCCACCTTTATTCAAAAGCAGGTGATGCAAATGAAGCATGGGCTTAGCTCCCTGATTTTTTATAAGGAGCATTACCTGTTT
>JBDTVX010000193.1:0-11068 GCA_040007015.1 Ferruginibacter sp.
TATGTTAACACCCAATCGTATAGGTGAATATGGCGGTAGAATTTTATATGTGGAAAAGGAACACAGGATCAAGGCAATTTCGCTCAGCCTGGTTGGAAGCATGAGTCAGTTGCTGGTCACAATGGTGATGGGTTGTACAGGATTATTATATTTAAGGTACCTTTCACATAATAATAGCGGTGCGCATGCTGTTTTACCTGAATTTTGGGGAGATGTATTAATATATTTGAGTATTGGGCTGACTTTTATACTTCTTTTATTTTATTTGCGTTTAGGCTGGTTAGTTAGAACGATGGAAAGGCTGCCTTCTTTACATAAGGTAGTAAACTATATCAGGGTATTGGATGAGTTCAACAACAAACACCTGGTACAGATTTTATTTTTATCCTTTATACGTTACGTGGTATTCGTTTTGCAATACGTGATGATGCTGCAGCTAATGGAAATAGAAATCCCTGGCTGGTTATGTTTCTGGCTGATAACGGCTTTTTACCTGGTGATGGCGGTGGCACCATCTATTGGCTTTATTGAATTGCCATTAAGGATAAGCGCAAGCTGGGTACTATTAAAATTATATACCAGCAATGAATTGGGAGTAAGTACCGCATCCCTGGGCATCTGGCTGATTAACATTGTAGTACCAGCCATAATCGGCAGTTTGTTGATATTAAGTATTAAAATTATAAAAGAAAAATGAATATAATTATTAAGGCAGGTATTTTACTGGTAGCGCTTTCGGGGTATACTCAGCAGGGGCAGGAGCAAACAGACAGTTTTTGCGGAACAAAGAATACCGCGTTTAAGGAAGGGGAATCGATCACGATGAAAGTCTTTTATAATTCCCTGGGTATCTACATCGGCGCCGGCGAAGCAACATTTACTTCCACTTTGGAAAGATTTAACGGGAAGACGGTATATCATTGTGTAGGGGAAGGGAAATCCTATTCATTTTTTGATAACTTTTTTAAAGTAAGGGACCGCTATGAAACTTATATTGATACATCCAGCATGTTGCCGCTGAAATTTATTCGTAATATTGATGAAGGCGGCTACAAAAAATATAACAATGTTACATTCAATCATAGCGCAGGCACAGCCGTTAGTACCAATGGCGTGTTTAAAACGCCGGATTGCATCCAGGATGTAATAAGCGCTGTTTACTATGCCCGCAATATCAATTTTGATAATTACAAGCCAGGCGATAAAATTCCATTCGACATGTTTTTAGATGATGAAATATATCATTTATATATCCGCTATATCGGCAAGGAAAATGTAAAGACCCGTTACGGGAAGTTCCGCGCAATCAAGTTCAAGCCTTTGCTCATCAAGGGGACTATATTCGAGGGCGGCGAAAAAATGACGGCATGGATAAGTGATGATCCCAATCATTTAATACTTCGTGTGGAAAGCCCTATTTCCGTTGGCAGCATTAAAGTAGACATGTTTGGGTATAAAAACCTGCGGTACCCGTTAACTTCCTTGATAAATTTGAGGTAGCCCCCGTACCCTAAAGGGGCGTTTTTCGAATAGTATTCATCTCCTTATCCTCTCCTAACGGAAGTAGTGAAAAGTAGGGTTATTCAAAGCTTTCCATTAAAAGTGTTTATTAAAAAGCAGGCTATTCGAAGTACTCCCCCTTCAGGGGACGGAGGCAATCAGACATCAGAGATGTTAAATATATCTTTCGGACGAATCCCTTTTTCAGTCGGTTTCAGTGTGCAGCATTCATTTACCGGGTCATGCTCAAAAAATAAAATGTAATCGTTTTGCAGTGCCTGCGATAGGAATATTTTTTTCTCTTTCAAAGTGGTTAGCGGAAACATATCATACGCCATCACATACGGCAAAGGAATATGTGCTAAGGATGGCAAAAGGTCAGCCATAAAAACAATCGTTTTATTTTTAAACTGGATCACCGGCAACATCATGGCATCCGTGTGGCCATTCACAAAAATAAAAGACAAACCAGGTATTATAACCGATGGCTGGGTAATTAGCGTGGTGTCGTTATCGTTATCAGCCACTGCAGGTACATCGACCATTTTCAACTGACCGCTTTCTTTAACAGGTAAAATATTTTCTTTTAAAAAACTCGCTTTTTCCCGGTCGTTTGGCTGTGTGGCCCATCGCCAATGCCTTTCATTGCTCCAGTAATTAGCGTATTTGAATGCGGTCATTAATTTGTCGCCTACCCTGTTGATACTGCCTCCGCAGTGATCAAAGTGAAGATGGGTTAAAATTACATCCGTGATATCATCTTTTGTAAAGCCATGTTTTGCAAGTGACTTATCCAATGTATCATCGCCATGCAAATAATAATGACCAAAAAATCTGGCATCCTGTTTATCCCCCATTCCATTATCGATCAAAATTAATTGATCGCCTTCCTGGATAAGCAGGCTGCGCAGGGCCCAGCTACACAAATTATTTTCATCAGCCTGGTTTAATTTGCTCCAGATGCTTTTTGGCACTACCCCAAACATGGCGCCGCCATCCAGTTTAAAATGCCCGGTATTAATGGAATATAAATTCATATCACCTGATTAAATCCTGTTGTTTTTTGAATGCAAAATAAAGAAATAACAATCCCAACGCAAAAAATACGATCAACGATAATATAGAATATTTCATGCTCAATATCTCGCCAATATAACCAAAACTGAATATGCCAACCACAATCGCCAGTTTTTCAGTCAGATCATAATAAGTAAAATAGGAAGCAGTGTCTTTTGTTTCGGGCATCAGCTTTGAATAAGTAGACCGGCTGAGCGACTGGATACCTCCCATTACCAATCCAACAGCAATGGCCAATAAATAGAACTTGTATTCAATGGGTGTTTGCTCCGGTTCCAGTTCTTTTTCCAATGCAGTTAACGATAGTTCGATCCGGGCAGCGGCCACCAAATCGGTTGCTTCTTTAGCTACACTCTTTTCATTTCTCAAAACTTTGATTTTAGCATGCAATGGTTGCAAAGGTTCGGCAAGTGTGGCCGTTTTAAATGCAGATATGCAGATCAGTATCCAGAAAAAGACCACGCCCATTAAAACTTTTATATTTCCAAACCTGGCACTCAGCCTGCTCATCAGTATTGCTCCCGGTATGGCAACCAGTTGTATCACAACAACGGTTATGATCAGTTTGGTATCCGGTAATTGCAGCAGCTTGCTTCCGAATAAAGTAGCTGCAAGCATCACTGTTTGTACGCCCATACTATAAAACAAAAACCCGCGCAGAAATCTTTTCAGTACGGGCATTCCTTTTATTTCATTATAAACTTTTTTTACTTCTAAAAAACCATCTTTAAAAATATTTCCCTTATTCCTGTCCATAGGCGGTTTGGATGCGGGTAACCGCGAAAAAGTTACCTGTGCAAACCCGATCCACCAGATACCCACCAGTAAAAAAGTGATCCTTGTTGCCTGCCCCGAATCGGGCAATAATACAACAAGCGCAAACCCGATCAACTGCATGATCACACTTCCGATATACCCAAAAGAAAACCCCCTTGCGCTAATCCTGTCCTGGTCTTTGGGAGCTGCTATCTCCGGCAGGTACGCATTGTAAAAAACAAGGCTTCCCACAAACCCCATCGCAGCCATGATGAATGCCGTAATGCCCAGCCACAAATAAGAAACATCTTTGAAAAAGAAAAGTAACAGGCAGCCGGTGGCACCCAGGTAACAAAAGAATTTCATGAAATTTTTCTTATTCCCCCTTGTATCGGCAATGGAGGTAAGAATTGGATATGATAATGCGATCAACAGGTAGGCTACCGCCAGGCAATAGTCGTATAAAGATGAATTAATAAATTTCTTTCCTAAAAAAGTTACCGTGTCGCTTTGTTTTTCATCTCTTGCAACTGCAGCAAAATAAATGGGGAAGAAAGTGGTGGTAATGACAAGGTTATATACAGAATTGGCCCAATCGTACATTGCCCATCCGTTAATTACTTTTTTAGAGGCAGTTTGCATGTTGAAGCATAATTATTTGGGTAAATTAAATTAATCCAGGCCAGATGAAATTAAACAAATTATCAGTCATAAATAATTCAATTATCATTACTGAATAATTCCCTGCCAGATAAGGATGAGCATGATAATACCTGCAATAATCCGGTATACGCCCCATATGCGAAAGCCGTATTTTTTTAAAAAGCTGATAAAGAATTTAATGGCGAGCATGGCAACAATAAAAGCCACCAGGTTTCCGATGGCCAGTTGCCTGATCTCATTTCCCGAAAAGCCACCCGATTCTTTATAATGCTTGAATAATTTATAAACAGTGGCCGCCATCATGGTGGGCACCGCGAGGAAGAAAGAAAATTCAGCGGCAGCACTGCGTGTTAATTTTTGTTGCATGCCGCCAATGATGGATGCCGCACTCCGGCTTACACCGGGTATCATTGCCACGCATTGCCAGACGCCGATTATGACAGCTTGTTTAAAACCGACCTCTTTTTCTGAATGTATTACAGGGTTTTTGAACATATTATCTATAAATAAAAGAACAATGCCTCCAACTAACAATGATATTGAAACGGTAAGCGCGCTTTCAAGCAATGCATCGATTTTATTGGAAAACAGGAACCCAAAAATCAGCGCCGGGATAACTGCAGCGATTAGTTTAACATAGAACTGCCAGTGTTTAAAATCAAAAAATTTTTTCCAGTACAGCACCACCACAGCAAGGATTGCGCCTAATTGTATGGCTATGGTAAATACTTTTGTAAAGTCCGTTTCAACGATATGCAGCAATTTTTCGGTAATGATCATATGGCCGGTAGAAGAAACCGGCAAAAATTCTGTAAGGCCCTCCACGATTGCAATAATGATAGATTGAATTGTAGTCATTGTAGTGATTGGGTATGTTAGTTTTTAGTTTGTAAAGTATGTACAGTTAATAAAGTATGTATAGTAAATAAAGTATGTAAAGTAAATAACGTAACGCGGTAATCCTACACTCAAATAAAAAATGCGATATTATAAAACATCGCATTTATACCAGTTAATTTTGGTAAGAATTATATTCGTCAAATACCATGTACTTCATATGCCTTTTATACTTTATTTACTTTTTCCACCTACGCCACTACGCCTCCTTCGGCTTCCTCATAATCCCAAATATTTCAATTATAAAGCCGGCGATAATCAGTATGGGTGCTATTGTTATTCTCGTGGTGCTATATACTTCATTGTCGTCAAATACTTTGGGGTCGGCACTTTTGCCCCCTGCCATTAAAAAAAATCCAATTGCCAGGACGATCAATCCTCCCAGCATCATCAGGTAATTTTCTTTACCAAATAATGATTTGACCGCAGTTTTTTTCTTATCAATGCTCATCATGATTTATTTTAAAATGTAAATAAAAGTAATAATTTTCAAATGGCCCTCACTTTTTGAAAAGGTAGCAGTCCCAATCCGGTCAGTCGCCCCTGATGGGTGGCCCACCGGGTTGGGACTGCTACTATTAATACAGATCATCCAGTTTCATCTGTAAATATTTTAATACGGAACGATGCGTACTTATTAATGAAATTGTGATGCCCAATACCAATATGCCGGATATGATCAACATCATATTGCCAACATCCCTCAGCAAACTGAGCCATGGTATAAAATATTCTACCAGTAAAATGAATCCAAAAACGGCTATAATGGCGATGATTGCAGCAGCCAATCCATTGATGATCGCTCTTATATTGAGCGGTTTTGCAATAAACCCGCGCGTAGCGCCCACCATTTGCATGGTTTTTATTAAAAAACGATTGCTGTACATCGCTAGCCTGATAGTATTATCGATGGATACAATGACTATGATGGAAAGGATTATAGCAAAAACCAATATGCCTGCTGCAATGTATTTGGTATACGAACTGACATAACCAACTGTTTCTTTGGGATATTGAAATTCAGACATGGTTCCCGTAAAATTAGATTCAAGGTAATTGCTTAAAATACTCAGGCTGTCTTTGTCCATATAATCGGCCTTCACATAAAAATCGATGCTTTCCGGCAACGGGTTATTCGTAATAAATTTTTTCCAGGAACTATCGTTTTCCGTATTCCATTTTTGGACTGCTTTTTCCCTGGTTACATATTCGGCCGTTTTTACATAGGGCAGCGATGCAATATATCGCTGCAGTGAATCTATTTGTTTTTTTCCTGCAGAAGGTGTCAGCCAGGCATGCACCTGGATATTTTCCCTAAACATTTCTCCCGACTTTTTAAGATTTAAAAATAGCCATCCAACAATGCCAAAAAGAAATAATACAAGCGCCACACCAATAATGGCGTATGCGTAAGATGGTTTGCTGCGTTTGGATGATACTGATTTGCCGAATTGAGCCATGGGTTAGTTAATTTTTTTTAATCACTGTCCGAATGAATCTGCCGGACGGGTATTAATTGGTTGATCTGTGGTTGGGATCGTTTTAAAATTTCAATAAACCGTTCGCGGCAAAAATAAAGGATTTTACCTTCTTTACTGTACTTTTGCCCACTACAAAACGATTGCCTGCCAAATATATTTTTATTGAATGATACAACAATGCTGGCAGAAGAGTAAAATAACTTTTCTTTCACAATTGAAAAATCGTTTGGAATAACTGAAAATTTCCGGTGAACGGCCAGGATATAATGCAATGGCAGGAACAACCCTGGGGTTGCCCTGTTTTAATGAGATAAAAAAATAAATATTCAAATTACAATAGTCAATGATCGATGGAATACGATTTTAGAAAAATAGAGCAGGAATGGCAGGAAAAATGGAGACAAAATAAGGCATATAAAGTATTGAATGAATCAGCCAGGCCAAAATATTATGTGCTGGATATGTTCCCATACCCAAGTGGTACCGGGCTGCATGTAGGGCACCCGCTTGGCTATATCGCCAGCGATATCTACAGCCGTTATAAAAGGCTGAAAGGGTTTAATGTGCTTCACCCGATGGGCTACGATAGCTTTGGACTGCCTGCTGAACAATATGCTTTGGAAACAGGGCAGCATCCCGCGGTGACCACGGAAAAAAATATCGCTACATTCAGAAGGCAGCTGGATAAAATAGGGTTTAGCTACGATTGGGACCGCGAAGTAAGAACAAGCAATCCCGGCTTTTACAAATGGACCCAATGGATATTCCTGCAAATATTTGATAGCTGGTACAACCGCATCACTGACAAGGCGGAGCGCATAGCGGAGTTATTGAAAATATTTGAAGCGGCGGGAAACGTGGATCATGTATGCCCCGGAGATAAAACGCTTCAGTTTTCTGCAGGGGAATGGAATGCCTTTGATGAAAGAAGGCACCAGGAAATATTGATGGACTATCGCTTAACATACAGTTCCTATGGAGAAGTGAACTGGTGTGAAGCATTGGGTACGGTACTGGCCAATGATGAAGTGGTAAACGGGGTAAGCGAGCGTGGCGGCTACCCGGTAGAGAAAAAGAAAATGCGTCAATGGTATTTGCGCATCACAGATTATGCCGATCGTTTACTGGAAGGATTGGAGCATATTGATTTCAGTGATGCCATGAAAGAGATGCAGAAGAACTGGATCGGCAAGAGCCAGGGTGCGGAGATGGATTTCGCGATCAAAGATCATGATCAGCCCTTAAAAGTGTACACCACAAGACCCGATACTATTTTTGGTGTAAACTTTATGGTAGTTGCTCCCGAACATGAACTGGTGGACCAGGTAACTACGGATGATCAAAAAGAAGAAATTGAAAAATATTTGACCTATGTAAAAAGCCGCAGCGAACGGGAACGCCTGGCCGAAGTAAAACAAATAACGGGTTGTTTTACGGGAGCCTATGCCATCCATCCTTTCGACGGCAGGGAAATCCCAATTTGGATAGCGGAGTATGTATTGGCAGGTTATGGCACGGGGGCCATTATGGCGGTGCCCTGCGGCGATCAGCGTGATTTTTTATTTGCCAAACATTTCAATATTCCCATCACAAATATCATCGGCGATCATTTTAACGGGGAAGAAGCTAACCCAACCAAGGAGGCCATTTTACAAAACTCTGGTTTTTTAAATGGCCTGCTGATGAAAGTTGCGATCGGTGTTGCTGTTGATAAAATTGAAGAACTTGGCATTGGCAGGCGCAAGGTAAATTACCGGATGAGGGATGCAGGCTTTAGCCGCCAGCGTTACTGGGGCGAGCCATTCCCCATCGTCTGGAGCAATGGAATAGCGATCCCATTGGATGCCGAGGAATTACCATTGGAATTACCGCATGTAGACAAGTATGGCCCGGGGCCAAATGGGGAAGGGCCACTGGCAAATATTGTGGATTGGGTCTACCTCACCCCTAACCCCTCTCCAAGGGAGAGGGGGACTTTACCTCATGGGGACGAAGAGCGTACTGATCATCTGTCAGTGGCCAGCAAGAAAGACGGTGAGCCAGGTTATTTTAATAGTTCTGTGGAGGAATGGAAGAACACTTTGTCTTTTGCAAAAGAGAACAGGAAAAATTTAACTGAAGCTGGAGATACAATCTGGCAGGAAATAAGGAACAGGAAAATCGATGGATCTAAATTCAGAAGACAGCATCCTATAGCCGGATACATCCCTGATTTTGTTTGCCTGGAAAAAAAATTGATCATAGAGATCGATGGTGAATATCATACTGAGGAAGAACAAAAAAAGTTTGATGCGGCAAGGCAAAACTGGTTAGCAGAAAACGGATTTGGAATGATTCGTTTCACCAACGAAGAAGTAAAAGTAAATTTAAAAAAAGTACTAAATAAAATATCACAAACCCTAAAAGAAAACACTGCAGCAATAAACGAGACCACTAACAAAGCAAACGAAAAGAGCCATCCATTAGCAGGGTCAGGCTCCCCTCTCCTTTGGAGAGGGGTTGGGGGTGAGGTCAAACGCGAAACCTCCACCATGCCCGGTTACGCAGGCAGCAGCTGGTATTTCCTAAGATACATGGACCCACACAACGACCGGTTATTTTGCGATAGAAAAGCAAGCGATTACTGGGGCCAGGTAGATTTATACATTGGTGGCACCGAGCACGCAGTAGGTCATTTATTATATAGCCGGCTGTGGACAAAAATATTGTTTGACTTAGGATATATCGGGCATGATGAACCGTATAAAAAATTGGTGAACCAGGGGATGATACAGGGTAGTAGCAGGTTTGTATTTAGAGTTGGTTTAACAATATATTCTGAGCCGGGAATTGTCTCAACACCATTAATTTTTGTTTCAAAAAGCATTTCTGACAAAATCAAACTTGGGGATGAATTTAGTATCGAAAAAGTAAAAATATTTGCCATAAAATCGATTGAAGAAACTTATAGAAATAATAAAGGAACCTCTATCACAGCTGTTTCAATATTAGAATTTCATGTTGATGTAAATTTTGTTGATGGAGTTGAACTCAATATCAATGCTTTTAGAAAATGGAGGGAAGAATATAATGATGCTGAATTTATTTTAGAAGATGACGGCAAATACATCTGCGGAGTAGAAACAGAAAAAATGTCCAAATCAAAATACAACACTGTTAACCCAAATGAATTAGTTGAAAAATACGGCGCCGACACCTTCCGAATGTACGAGATGTTCCTCGGCCCTGTTGAGCAAAGCAAACCATGGGATACCAAAGGCATTGAAGGCGTACACCGCTTTTTACGCAAACTGTGGCGCCTGTTTTATGATGATCAAAAAGGCAAAGTATGGACAGATGATAAAGCCACCGATGCTGAATTAAAAGTGTTGCACCGCACCATCAAAAAAATTGATGAAGATACAGAGCGTTTTAGTTTTAACACAGCCGTAAGCACATTCATGATCTGCGTAAACGAACTGGCGGATCTAAAGTGCCATAAAAAAGAAATTTTAGAACCATTGTTATTTTTATTATCGCCCTATGCCCCGCATATCAGCGCTGAGCTTTGTAGTTTGTTAGGCTCCAAAGTTTCCCCGATAGGCGAAGACGCGGAAGGGCCTGTTTATCCCGTTTTCAACGCGGCATTATTAGTAGAAAGTTCTAAAGAATACCCCGTGTCGATCAATGGTAAAGTGCGCACCAATATTAACATGGCACTGGATATAACCCAGGCGGATGTAGAGCAGATCATCTTACAGAATGACATCGTTCAAAAATGGCTGGATGGCAAGGAACCGAAAAGGATCGTCTATGTAAAGAATAAAATGGTAAATGTGGTAATATAGTATATAACCCAATCCTTAAAATGACCTGCATTTTTTATCCCTGTTAAACAAAATCTTTTCACCGTTGTTTTAATTGTAAAATTCCGGTATGGCAAAACCAACAATCGAATTAATAGAAGCCCTTCGGGAAACAGCCACGCGGCTTCGCAATGGCTCCTATTATGCATGGGGGCACCATGGCGCCTGTAACTGTGGCAACCTGGTACAGGTAGTGACTAATTTTAGCAAAGAAGAAATTTTACGCCATGCCCATACCCGTATGGGCGAATGGACGGAAATGACGGAAGAGTTTTGCCCGGCAACCAATGCACCGCTTACTTTAGTGATCAACCGCCTGGAAAAGATCGGGCTAACACCCGTAGATATTCATAATATTGAATACCTGTCTGGTAAAGAAGTGCTCCATAATTTGCCTGGCGGCTTTCGATGGCTAAAGAGAAATAAAAGAGAAGATGCGATCACGTATTTTGAATCTTTTGCTAATTTACTGGAAGATAAATTGATCCGGTTCATTGATATTAGTATTGAACCTCTTAAGTCAAACCAATCCCCCATCCCGTTTCCCCAACAAAATTATTTAGAACACGTTATATTTGAATACTATTAATTCCTGCGTATCTTGACAGGCATAAAACCCAATGAGCCATGTCAAAAAATTCGAGCCTGGTAATGCTTGCCTTAGCAGTTTTATTTATTTTTATTTCCATTCGTTCAGCATCACCCCCGCCGGTTAATACAGGTGAAATTCCTGATACTTCTTTCTCGGTAAAAAGGGCATTTACCCACTTACTGGAAATATCCAGGTTTCCACATCTTACCGGCACTGTTGAAAATAGTAGTAACCACCTCGACTTTACCAACATCAGT
>JBDTVX010000194.1:0-11066 GCA_040007015.1 Ferruginibacter sp.
GCCGCTACCGGCACTCTAATCAATTTTAAGTTACAACCGAGTCATATTTTTTTAAAACAGAATATTAGGGAAAGTAGTACCAACCTAATCTATCACCAGTCACAAGCGGACGCTGTGCCAGTGGTTGCTTTAGACTTGTTAGTGCTTTTTGATGTAGGCACAAGCGGACGCTTGCGCCAGTGGTCTCCTGTACGCAAAACCCCGTTCATTTAATGAACGGGGTTTTGCATTTACTTTATAAACTCTATATGGTTTATAAACCCTATATACTTTTTTTACTGATCCCCTTCTTCACCACTACCTTTTCCGTCTTCGCCACCGGCTTATCGCTACTGATCAGTTCTGCTTCACCCAATGGTTTGTCTTTTGCAAAATCAACCAATATCGGCGCGGCCACAAAGATGGATGAGTAAGTACCTGTTATCACACCAATCAGCATTGCAAAGGCAAAACCTCTTGTTACCTCACCACCAAAAATAAATAAGATCAGCAGGGTTAAAAATACGGTCAGCGAGGTCATTACCGTGCGGCTAAGGGTATCGTTAATGGCACGGTTGATGATATTCCCTTTCTCGCTTGCTTTGGAACCCTTACTATACTCACGGATGCGGTCAAATACAATTACCGTATCATTCATACTAAAACCGATCACCGTTAATAAAGCCGCGATAAAGTGCTGATCAATTTCTAACGGGAACGGTACCACGTTTTTGAAGAAAGAGAATACCGCGATCATAACAAGTACATCATGTAATAAGGCTACAATGGTTCCAAAAGAGTATCTCCAGTCGCGGAAGCGGATGAAGATATAAATAAAGATTGCCAGGATACCAAAAATAATCGCTTTGATGGCGCCCGCTTTCAGATCAGCAGAAATGGTTGGCTGTATGGTCTGTGAACTCTGAATATGATTTTTTGAAAAGTCCTGGTAGCTGATACCCGGTAACACTTTCTTCAGTCCCTCATACAATCTTAATTGTACAGTATCATCCGCATTCTCATGACCGATCAGGTAGGAAGTGGTGATATTCAAATGCCTGTTATCCACCACTGTTTTAATGATCGGGAAATCACCCAAAAGGGATTTCCGCAGGTCATCCTGTACCATTTCATTGGTTACAGCCGTTGGAAATTCGATCGTATAGCTACGTCCCCCTTTAAATTCAACACCATAATGGAAACTATTGAAATAGGAGCTGATGCCTAATAATAATACCAACACAGAAATGCCATAGGCTACTTTCCTGTATTTAATGAATTCAAATTTGGCATGTTTAAAAACGCGTTTGGATATGCCGGTGAAATAATTAAAGTGACGGTTTTTATTTGTCCAGAAATCAGTGATCAGCCTCGATATCAATATTCCGCAGAATAAAGACAAAAGGATACCGATGATCTGTGTGGTGGCAAAACCCAAAACCGGTCCCAGTCCAAAATAAGCCAGGATAATTGCCGTTAATAAAGTAGTAACGTGGGCATCGATAACAGGGGCGAGTGAACGCTTGTAACCGTCATTGACTGCCTGAGGGTAAGACTTTCCTTTTGTCAGTTCCTCCTTGATCCTTTCAAATATAATTACATTGGTATCTACCGCCATACCGATGGTTAGCACCAAACCGGCTATACCGGCAGCCGTTAACGTAAAACCCATGGCGCTTAATACACCCACTGTAAACAGCAGGTTCAGGATCAGGGATATATTGGCAACCCAGCCCCCATTGTTGTAATACACGAGCATTAAACCAAAAATCACAAGGAATGCGATACCAAAAGCCATCATACCGCCATTTACAGCAGCTTTACCGAGTGTAGGCCCAACAGTATAATCGGCCACAATTTTTGCCGGTGCATTGGTTTTACCTGAATGCAATATATTGGCAAGATCCTGTGCCTGTTCTGTAGTAAAATTGCCCGAAATTTCGGAGCTGCCGCCTTCAATCGGGCCAATTACATTGGGAGCAGAATAAACCACATCATCCAATACGATCGCAATGGGGCGGTTTACATTATCACCGGTCATTCTTGCCCAGGTTTTAGCTCCCAGGGTGGTCATTTGCATTTTAATAGATGGGCGGCCCCTGTCATCAAAACCCTGGCTTGATTCTTCCACTCCTTCACCTTCTAATTTTGCTTTTTCACTTCCGGGAATTGTTTTGATCGCATACAGCGGGTAATAACGAAGCCCGCTTTTTTGCACTTTTTCTTCTACCCCCAACAAAAATTTCGCATCAGCAGGCAAACTGTTTTTCACTCCTTCCAGGTTCATATAACGATTAAACAGTCCGGTATCTTTTAATTCAATGCTACCGATGGCTGCGTTGAAAACTGTCTTGCCGGTTTTTGGGTCCTGTTGTCCATTGTCAGGATGTATCACTTTGAAAAATGCATTTTGATTCGATGCAAGTTTTATAGAATCCAACGCGGTTTTATGCGTAGTATCTCTTGCGCTGATACCGCTTAAATAATCCGTTACAAATTTATCAGCATTTTGCAGGGCGCCCGCTAATTCACTGATATTATACACTTCCCAAAACTGGAGGTTGGCGCTGGCCTGTAATAATTTTCTAACCCTGTCTTTATCGGTAATACCGGGTAGCTCTACGTTGATGACGCCCCTGTTCTCATCAAGGTTGATGGTAGGGCTTGCAAGTCCAAATTTATCAATGCGCTTTAATAATATTTTATAAGTTTCCTGTATGGCGCCTTTGGCCGTAGTGCGGATATGGTCTGTTACCTTATCATCGTCATCCGTTATTTTTACCTGCTTGCCTGCCCCCGCGAATACAGAAGCCAGTTTTGCCCCGGGATTTTGTTGTTTGTAAGCAGCAGTAAACAAACTGATATAATCTGCGTTATTGTTAATTTTTTGTGCATTGGCAGTTTGTATGGATTTTAACAGGGCCGGATCTTTTGGATTATTGCTCATGGATTTCAGTAACCCCTGTAGGCTAACATCCATGGTTACACTCATACCACCCTGCAGGTCGAGGCCGAGTTTCAGCTCATTTTCTTTACACTTTTGATAAGACGTACCCACGATCGGGTAAATTGGTTTGTCTCTTGTACTGTCAAGTATCCGTTGCATCCTGCTTTTTACCATCGCCTCTTTATCCTCCCCTTTAACACCGGGGAACTGGGATTTTATATATCTTTCTGCCTGTACCTTCACCTTCCCTTCATAACTGCGTATCACCCAGGTGTACGACAATTCCCAAAGAGAGATAAAAATTAGGGCAACGGCGAAAAACCAGACTAAGCCTTTCAATTTCATAATTGGTTACTTTTAGTAGCTATTTGTTAATTTTTTAGAAGTTTGCAAAGATAGGGGAAAAACTCATTGAAGAAGTAGGTGTCGTCCCGGATTGCAAACCTTTTTAATAGACAATAATTGTTTTATAGACATCTTTCAAGATTGGCGACCTTTGGCGAGGGGTAGCCTGGATATTTTAAAACTATCTGAAAAGCAAATTTTAACTTGTTATTTTGGGGTTGATGGCTGTCTGTAAAAGCCTTTGGCCGCAAAGGCCCCGCTGGTCATTTAGCGGGTTATACCCCCGGCAATCCTTTTTATATGTTTTGTTCATTTTTTACTCATTTTTGTATCGTAAACAATCTATATGTTCTTAAAAATTCGGGTCATTATCCCTGTACTTATCTCGATGTCTATTTTGTCCTCCTGCTCTTCAACCAAAAAATTACCGGCCGCAGTAGCGGAAACCCAGGAATTAGATACAACCCCTGTACCAGCAGATAGTACCCTAAACGATGCTTTTTTAGAAGATATATTGAAGCAATATCCCCAATATTTTGATACGATCTTACAGAACAGGAAGGATTGGAATGTACAATTGATCTATACACAGGTAGATAAGGGAGCTAATGGTATTGCCGCACTTAAAAATTATTATTTTAACCTCAGTGCTGCCAGGTATTTTTACCCGGCCTCCACGGTGAAGTTGCCGGTGAGCATGCTGGCACTGCAAAAGCTGAATCAATTAAAAATAAATGGGCTCGACAGGAATACCACCATGATCACAGGGCAGGCCTATAGCGGGCAAACACCGGTATACAACGATCCTACCACGCCGTCAGGCAAACCATCCATTGCACAATACATTAAGAAAATACTGATGGTAAGCGATAATGACGCCTTTAATCGACTGTACGAATTTTTAGGTTCCGGGTATATCAATGAGGAGTTGCATAATAAGGGATACGGAGATGTTCAGTTGTTGCACAGGCTCAACATATCGCTTACGCGGGATGAAAACGGGCACACCAACCCGGTTAAATTTTTAGATTCCCAAAACAATCCCCTTTACGATCAACCCATGCAATTTGATACCACCACGTACCCGCAGCGAAACGACTCTGTGGGAAGGGGATTTTACAGGGAGGGCCAGCTGGTAAATGAGCCGATGGATTTTTCGGCAAAGAACAGGATCAGTCTGGAGGACCTGCATACTATTTTAATCAGCCTGGTTTTTCCCAATAAGGTACATGGCGTGCAAAGATTTGATCTTACACCGGATGACCGGAATTTTTTGTTGAAATATATGAGCCAGCTACCCACTGAAAGTACCTTTCCTCCTTATTCGGCAGACACAGGCGCCTACTGGCCCGCATATTGTAAATTTTTATTATTTGGTTCAGAGAAAGGAGCGCTGCCAAAAAATATCCGCATTTTTAATAAGGTAGGTGATGCATACGGGCAGTTGACCGATGTTGCATATATAGTGGATCATGAAAAAAAGATAGAATTCTTTTTGTCTGCTACTATTTATTGTAATAAGGATGGGATAATCAATGATGATCAATATGATTATGATGCCATTGGCCTTCCTTTTATGAAGCACCTCGGGCAGGTGATATATGAGCAGGAGATGAAACGGAAAAGAAAGGTCATTCCTGATTTGTCATCTTTGATCTTTCAGTATGATAAACCACCCGTTCCTTAAGTCAACTGCCCCTTTGTGGGGCAGGTGCCTATTCAAAATAAGTATCCTCCCCCTTCATAAATGCTTTTTGAAAAACCAGTTCCAGCTGGCTTTTTAGAATTCGTTCTTCCGATAATTCAGGTAAGTTGCTGATATCAAAATATTCAACATCCAATACATCAAAACCTTTATTGATGACTGTTGAAACTGACTTACAATAAAATACCATCTTGTACACATAAAAAGGCTGAGGCGGATGAGGATGAAATTTTTTATCAAACACTGCCAGCAATCTTTCCGGGATAACCTCCAGGCCGGTTTCTTCCTTGCACTCTTTTGCGATCACCTCTTTTGGCGAATAACCAATGTCGGCCCATCCCCCGGGTAATGACCATTTATTGTACGCGCTTTCTTTTACCAAGAGTATTTTATTGTCCATTATGATCAATCCTCTGACATCAACCTTCGCGGTGGGATAATCTTTGTTTTCAGCATATACATTCTTCAATGATGGTATTTCCTGGCCGGTTAACTGGTGAAGCAATTCATAGCCTAGCCCGAGTATCTCTGAATAACGCTCTTTATCATATTCATTTTCGGCATACAGCACGCCGATATCCGCGATAGATTTTAGCCGTTT
Source organism: Ferruginibacter sp. (assembly GCA_040007015.1). Taxonomy (GTDB): domain Bacteria; phylum Bacteroidota; class Bacteroidia; order Chitinophagales; family Chitinophagaceae; genus Ferruginibacter. The sequence goes on from JBDTVX010000194.1 coordinate 5,578, forward strand.
AATTAAAGTAAACAGGTCAGCATTTATCATAAATTTTTATTTGATTTAGAAAAATGAAGATAGCAATAAATGGTTGACGGTTGATCGTTGATGGTTGATGATCGTTGATGGTTGATAGTTGGCAGGCTCATCACTCATTATTCATCACTCATTATTCATTATTCTTATATATCTTTAGTTTTCAGCTCATCATCATGTCATTTATTATCCTGTTGACTGGCATCGTATTGCTTGTTTTATTGATTACCTGGGCGAAGCTTAATCCCTTCCTGGCATTTATCCTTGTGTCTTTGTTGATAGGTCTTGCCAATGGGAAGGATATCTCCACCATCACCAATTCCATGCAAAAAGGGATAGGAGACCTGTTGGGCTCTATCATTGTAATTCTCGGGCTGGGAGCGATGCTGGGCAAAATTATTGCCGATAGTGGCGCCGCACAAAAGATCGCCGGAGGGTTAATGAATATATTCGGCAGAAAATATATTATGTGGGCGTTATTGCTTACGGGGTTTATTGTCGGCATCCCGCTCTTTTATGGCACTGGATTCGTTTTGGTAGTCCCGCTCATTATTACTTTATCTTACCGGTATAATATTTCTGCGGTGTATATTGGGTTACCGATGCTTGCCGCGCTTTCAGTTACACACGGGTACCTGCCACCGCATCCGTCACCAACGGCCTTGGTAAAACAATTCAACGCGGATATCGGCCTTACCTTATTGTATGGACTGCTGGTAGCCATTCCCGTTATATTGATCGCGGGTCCGTTGTTTGCCTTAACATTGAAGAAATATACTATGAAGCCACTGGAAACTTTCAGGGGAAAAGATATTCCCGAAGAAGCGCTTCCTTCTATGTTCAATAGTGTTTTCACAGCACTGCTTCCCGTGATCCTGATTGCTTTCAATACGGTAGTAACACTGACGATACACACAGAAAATACTTTTACAAAACTGGCGGGATCCGTAGGCGATCCGATCGTGGCAATGACCATTACCCTGTTATTTGCGTGTTATAGCCTGGGATTAAATAAAGGCAAAAAAATTAAAGAGGTGATGAAACCCATGGGGGAAGCCATAAAAGACATTTCCATGATTATATTGATATTGGGTGGCGCCGGCAGTTTAAAAGAGGTATTGATCGAATGCGGTATCAGCGCCCAGATCGCCGATGTATTGCATACCATGAATATACCACCATTGCTCGCTACCTGGAGCATTGCTGCAATCATCAGGGTAGCGCTCGGTTCATCAACGGTAGCAGGATTAACAACTGCCGGTATTATAGCGCCCATGGTGATTTCATCAGGCGCAGATCCCAACCTGATGGTATTGGCAACAGGTGCAGGAAGCATGATGTTTTCGCATGTAAACGATCCTGGTTTCTGGATGTTCAAAGAGTATTTCAACATGTCGATAAAAGACACGCTTAAGACATGGTCAGTAATGGAAACGATTGTCTCGGTAGGCGGTCTGGTTTGTGTGCTGATACTTAATTATTTTATATAAAATCAAAGGATTTTTTAGATCAGGAAAATGATGTACAATTCTATTTATAAATAATTTATTTGATTATCTTGTTTATTCTAAGCAGCGGTCTAAAAATTATTTTTTGTTAACCAGCTTTGGTACTGAGCGCAACCGAAGTATTCATGGCATCAACATTTGTAAAAATGGCATCGATGACATTACATAAAAAACGATTCAAACTAAATTTAAACAGCATAAGAAAACATCCTCTCATTCATAGATATGTTTAATATTCTTTCAGCATGACAACACTCTCACAAATACTTGCGCATAAAATAGTAGCTATCCTGCGGGGGGCGCAGCCGCAGGATGTTGTTGAAATTGCGGAAGCGCTGTATGAAGGAGGCATCAAATGCATTGAGATCACGCTCAACTCTACCGATGCATTGCAGGTTATTGAAAGTATTGCAATGAAAATGGAGGGCCGCATCCTGGTAGGGGCGGGTACCGTGCTGAATGTTGTAGCTGCGAAAGACGCAATTGCTGCCGGTGCAAAATTTATTATTTCTCCCATTACAGATCAGGCAATCATTAGCATCACCAAGCAATCAGGCGCGGTAAGTATCCCCGGAGCATTTACACCCACCGAAATATTCAAAGCATATTCCGGTGGCGGGGACATTATCAAGGTTTTCCCGGGCACTTCAGGACCGGCCTTTATTAAAGAAATACTTGCTCCTTTACCTTTTATTCCTTTAATGCCAACCGGGGGAATTAGTTTGGAAAACCTCCATGAATTTAAAAAAGCCGGCGCAGTTGCCTTTGGTATTGGAAAAGCGTTGGTTGATACCAAACAAAAAATCGGGGAAGCATTCTTAAGGGAAATAATTACAAGCACCCGTGCATTCATGCAGGCAGCAAATACAGCATAAATATATGTTATGAAGATCATTAGCTACCAGTTATTCCAGGTGCCACCACGCTGGCTGTTTTTAAAAATTGAAACAGATGAAGGGATCACCGGTTGGGGCGAACCTATTCTTGAAGGCAAAGCGGCTACCGTAAAAACAGCGGTGGCTGAAATGATGGAATACCTGCTGGGAAAGGATCCCATGAATATTGAGGATCACTGGAATGTGCTTTACCGTAGCGCTTTTTACCGGGGCGGCCCTGTTTTAATGAGTGCTATTTCCGGGATCGACCAGGCATTGTGGGACATCAAGGGAAAATATTTTAATGCACCCATTTACCAGTTGATGGGCGGTAAAGCAAGGGATAAAATAAAAGTTTATTCCTGGATCGCGGGCGACCGGCCCGCCGATGTAGGCAATGAAGCGAAGAACGCTGTGGGCAATGGTTTTACAGCGCTTAAAATGAATGCCACGGAAGAATTACAATGGATTGATTCGTATGAAAAAGTTAGCCGGGTTTTGGAACGTGTTGCAACTGTACGTGAAGTAGTCGGAAATTCGGTGGGGATCGGAATAGACTTTCATGGCCGTGTACATAAGCCGATGGCAAAACTGCTGGCAAAAGAACTGGAAGCCTTTCACCCGATGTTTATCGAGGAACCGGTGCTACCCGAAAATAATGAAGCCTTGAAAGAGATAGCGCAACATACATCTATCCCGATTGCAACCGGTGAAAGAATGTTTAGCCGATGGCATTTTAAAAAATTACTCGTGGATGGCTATGTGGATATTATTCAGCCCGATCTTTCCCATGCAGGCGGTATTACGGAGTGCAAAAAAATAATTTCTATGGCCGAAGCATTTGATGTGGCGGCAGCACCTCATTGTCCCCTGGGTCCTATTGCACTGGCCGCATGCCTGCAGGTGGATGCCACCTGCCACAACGCTTTTATACAGGAGCAAAGTTTAAAAATTCATTACAACCAGGGCAGCGATCTGCTGGATTACCTGTCAGATAAATCCGTTTTCGAATACCAGGATGGCTTTGTAAAGATCCCCGATGGCCCCGGCCTGGGGATAGAGATCAACGAAGACTTTGTAAAGAAAATGGCTGAAACGGGCCATAACTGGAGAAACCCTTTATGGCGGCACGAAGATGGAAGCGTAGCGGAATGGTGATGTCAATCCATCACCAGGTCAATAAAAATGAATAGAATTTTTTTATAACAGGACTGGAGTTCACAATAATTCAAGGCCGCACATAAAAGCAATTTAATGATGTGGGGCGACCTAAGCATATACAAAAAAAGAGCGTAAAACCCCGAAGGGGTTAAACTTAAATAACCACGGGCGAAACCCGTGGACGGACGGATAAAAAACGCCACACTAACGATTACCTATAAACGCTTTATTGCATGAAAAAAAACACCAGCAACCACCAGCCAACGCGTGTTCGGTTTGCCATTCTTGCAGCGGTGTTTGTGAATGTTGTGATCAATTATATGGACCGCAGTAATATCTCTGTTGCGGCTCCCATTATCAGTGATGAATTTAAATTAACATCCTTGCAGCTGGGTCTTATTTTTTCTGCCTTTGGCTGGACCTATGCAGCTCTGCAAATTCCCGGTGGGATCCTCGCAGACCGGTTCGGCCCCCGCATATTATACGCCATTACCCTGGTCATGTGGTCTACCGTAACACTGCTGCAGGGATTTGCAAAAGGGTTTGTTGCACTTTTCGGCCTGCGCCTGGCGATCGGGGTTTTTGAGGCACCTTCCTACCCTACCAATAACCGGATTGTTACTGCGTGGTTCCCCGACCATGAACGGGCATCTGCCATTGCCATGTATACATCGGGACAATATATCGGTCTTGCTTTTTTAGCGCCTGCACTTACCGCTCTTGAACACTATGCAGGTTGGAAAGGGTTGTTCATTATTACAGGATTGGTTGGTATTGTATGGGGAATCTGCTGGTATTTTATTTATAGGGATCCTGCGGAACATGCAGGCGCAAATAAAGCTGAATTAGATCATATCGAAAGGGGCGGGGGACTGGTCAACAAAAAAAATGGAGGCGATAAAAAAAATGGTTCTTCCGAATTTCAATGGAGCAATTTAAAAGAAGTATTTATTCACCGGAAGCTCTGGGGTATTTATATCGGGCAATTTGCCATCGGAGGCACATTGTGGTTCTTTCTTACCTGGTTTCCTACCTACCTGGTCAAATATCGCGGATTAAATTTTTTGCAATCAGGTTACCTGGCCTCGGCGCCCTTCCTTGCTGCATTTGCAGGCATACTTTTATCCGGCTTTTTGTCCGACTATATGATTCGTAAAAAAGTATCCACGGATATTGCCCGTAAAACGCCGGTTATTATAGGTCTCTTGCTAAGCATGTCCATCGTTGGAGCGAATTATGTAAATAGCCCGGCGCTGATTATCTTTTTTATGTGCATTTCTTTTTTTGGTAATGGCTTTGCCTCTATCACATGGATATTTGTTTCTACCCTGGCGCCGGGGCACCTGGTAGGACTCACCGGCGGGGTATTCAATTGCATTGGTAATCTATCGGGTATTGTTGTTCCCATTGCGATTGGTTACCTGGCCAGTGACGGTCATTTCGCACCGGCACTCATCCTTGTGGCGGCACTTGGATTGGCAGGGGCATTATCTTATATCTTCCTGGTAGGTAAGGTAGAGCGCATTGAAATCGAAGAAAAGAATAAGATTATGAAGATGCCGGAAGATATATGATCAGGCCCTGTTAAAAGCTTGCCGCTGCTAAAGCTGCAAAAAGTCCCTCTCCCCCGGAGCGGGCCTGTCCCGATTTTTCGGGTGGTTAGGTGTGAGGAAACAAGCAGAGTTTTTCAGGCCTTATTAAAAGCTTGCCGCTGCTGAGTTGCAAAACGTCCCTCTCCTTTGGAAAGAGCCTGTTTCGGGAGGTAAGAAGCGTAGTTTTACAGACCTTATTAAAAGCTTTCTGTTGCTGATTTGCAAAACGTCCCTATCCTTTGGAAAGAGCCTGTTTCGGGAGGTAAGAAGCGTAGTTTTACAGGCCTTATTAAAAGCTTGCCGCTGCTGAGTTGCAAAACGTCCCTCTCCTTTGG
>JBDTVX010000195.1:0-11041 GCA_040007015.1 Ferruginibacter sp.
ATGGCAAACCCGGTGAAAAGCCTTAGAACGGAGTAAGAACAATTAGCTAATTTGCTGGTGTGCTACTGTGCTAACGTGAAAATGAAAGGCTATAATTTTTATTTAATTAAAAGAAGACTGAATTAAATATCGCAGCACATTGTAATTATTTTATTAGGCAAAGTAGTAATTACGAAAAATTAGATAAGTCAAAAAGTAGCATCATTATTGGTCAATCTAAAAAATGAATTATGTTGATCCATTACATTAAAATTGCTTTTCGTAACCTTGCCATTCAAAAAATCCCTGCATTCATTAATATTGTTGGGCTGTCTATTGGACTGGCATGTTTCAGCTTGTTTTTATTGTATGCCGTAAATGAATTTAGCTTTGACCGTTTCCATAAAAATGCCGGTAGTATTTATCGTGTATATGAATGGTCCGAGGGGATTCCTGGCGCTGATACACGTGGTGACGCGGGAATGTACATGCCACTTGGTCCCGCTATGAAGCAGGACCTTCCGGATGTAAAGAATTTTGTTCGATACCAGGGTTCCTGGGATCAGAAATTTGTGAAAACCAATACCACTTCAGGTCGTTTGCCACTTGCATTTGCTGACCCACAGTTGTTCACCGTTTTTTCCTTTAAATTACTTTTTGGTGATCCGGTAAATGCATTAAAAGATTTGCGCAATGTTGTTGTAACGAGAGACAGGGCTTTGCAATTATTTGGCGAAACAAATGTAATAGGGAAAATTTTGGAGATAAAAGTGGATAAGGACTTTGAACAGTTTACCATAAGCGCAGTGGTAGATAATATACAACCTAATTCGTCTATTCAATTTGATATTTTACTAAGCTTTGATTACCTGCAAACTACTTCCTTTGGAAAAGATGCGGTAAATAACTGGCATTATTCGGGGTTCCAGACTTATGTTCAGTTGAATGATAAAAGTAGCCTGGCAAATGATGCCGGAAGATTAGCTCAATTCAGGAAGAAATATTTTCCGGGTGAGGAAGAAGAATTTAAAAAGATGGGTATCTGGAATGGAAAAGGAATGTTCCCTGTTAGTTTTCGGTTGCAGCAGTTGCAGGATATACATACAAATTTAAAGATAACTGCGGCTGGTTCGGCAGTAATGGATCCCAAATATATCTGGATATTATTGAGTATTGCAGCAGGTATACTTCTGATTGCCTGCATCAATTTTACAACACTTGCTATTGGTCGTTCTGCAGGAAGAGCGAAAGAAATTGGCGTGAGAAAAGTAATTGGAAGCGGGAGAAAACAATTGATCCTTCAATTTTTCACTGAGTCGTTATTGTTAAGTATTTTATCTGCGATATTGGGGTTAATTATTGCGCAATTGCTGCTTCCATATTTTAACCAGCTTTCAGAAAATAAATTAACCTTTTCCTTTTCACGATATCCTGAATTAATATGGTTTTCTGTAATGCTAATATTGCTCGTTAGTATCCTGGCGGGAAGTTATCCTGCATTTGTTTTATCAGGATTTAAACCTGTTGAGGTATTAAAGAATAAAATAAGATTGGGAGGCTCAAATATTTTTACAAGATCGTTGGTCACTGTCCAGTTTGTTCTTTCAATCGGTTTAATTATTTCTACCGTAATTATTCTTCAGCAACTGAATTACATGCGTTCAAAATATCCCGGCTTTAACAAGGGAAATGTTGTGGTGATTGATGCAACAGGAATTGATGCAAAAAAGATCTACCCGCTTTTCAAACATGCGTTGTCTGCACAATCGCAGGTAACAGGGATAACAAGTTCGGATATTGGTTTGGGGGAAGAAGGCTATAATTCATCGGGGTTTGAATATAACGGAAAATCAATACAAATATTCCGGTATTCAACCGGTTCCGATTATATCAAAGTAATGGGAATGAAGCTTTTATCCGGTAGGAATTTCGACCGGCTGATTATTTCCGATTCCATTAATTCTGTTATAGTAAACGAGGCTTTTGTAAAAGATATCGGTTTGTCGAATGAAAAAATTTTAGGATTAAAACTGAAGGGCTATTCTGCCAGGGAAGATCATACCCCGGTTGTAATTGGTGTTGTAAAGAATTTTAATTTTCTCCCATTGAGCCAGGAAGTAAAGGCCTTGCTTTTTAGGCAACCTTCAGATCTCCAGCCTTTAAAATTTTTTGTACGCATCAAGCCTGGCAATCCCGCACCTGCATTAGATGTTATTAGGAAAGCCTGGTCAAATATTGTTCCGGATATTTCGCTTCAATACAGTTTCCTGGATGAGAAACTTGGTAACTTTTATAAATCTGAAGTGAGATGGAGCAATATTGTCGGTTGGGCAGGAGCCATTTCTATTTTTCTCGCGTGCCTGGGCCTCTTTGGTTTGGCAGCGCTTTCTTCACTCAATCGCACAAAGGAAATCGGGATAAGGAAAGTATTAGGCGCCTCCGTGTCTGTTATTATCCAATTATTATCAAAAGATTTTTTGAAGTTAGTGATAATCGCATTGTTAATAGCAACACCCCTTTCATGGTATTTAATGAATAAGTGGTTGCAGGATTATGCTTATAAGATAAACATTCAATTGTGGGTATTTGTCATCACCGGTATGGTGGCTTTGTTCATTGCATTCCTCACTATAAGTTTCCAGGCAATAAAAGCAGCAATGGCAAACCCGGCGAAGAGCCTGAGAACGGAATGAGGTCAATTAACTAATGTGCTAATTTGCTAATGTGAAAATGCGAATGAGAAAATGAGAAAATATGAAAATTCGAAAATGTGAGAATGTGAAAATGTGAAAATGAAAGGCATCTGCAATTAAAAGAATTGTGAAACAATATTACTGTTTGTAGACCTCTCCGTAACCCCCCGACAAGGCGTAAAGATTTTGGTCTTGCAATGCTAGCAAACCCTACACTCTAAACCATAAACCTTAAACCTGGTCTCTATGATAAGAAACTATTTTAAAATTGCCTTTCGGAATTTATGGAAACATAGGTTGTTTTCATTCATAAACATATTTGGACTTGCTGCTGGTATGTTGGTGTGCATCATTGCATTAATAGACTATAATAAGGCTTTTGATTATGATACTTTTCATCCATTTCCGAACAGAACCTATAGGATACTAACAGATATGACCGGTAAGCAAAATCAGCAGGAAGCTTATGCCAGTACGCCTTATCCTGTAGCAGGTGAGTTGTTGCGTAATTACAGTTTTATTGAAAATATTGTTCATGTAGTACCGGAAAAATCCACGCAGTATGAAGCTGCAGGTAAGACTTTGCCGGCACCCTCCTTTTTTACGGATGCTTCTTTCTTTAAAATGTTTGGGTTTCAGTTGCAGAAAGGTGTATTCAATGATGTGCCGCATACAGCCGTAATTACAGAGGAAGCCGCCAAACGTTTTTTTGGCAATACAGATGTTGTCGGTATGTCATTGCACCACCGGGATTGGGGAGAATTTTTAATTACGGGTATTGTATCGACACCTGTGCAAAAATCTCATCTTAGCTTTGATGTACTGGCTACCGCGAGTACCATTGCATCACTTGAGAAAAATAATGCGGTAGATGTTCAATCCACCAGCTTTACAAATCCCTGGGCCGCTTATACATATATTTTAGTAAAAGACGGAACAACTAAAAACCAGTTGGATATTGCCTTAAGGCAGCTTGGAAAACAATCTACGGCGGCTATAACAACCGGAAGCAATTACAAATCCATTGGCTACCGGTACCAGCCATTAAATGAAATCAATCCATCCAGGGAAGATCTGTATAATTTCCCCGGAGGCACCACGTATGGAAAGTTGTTGGTGGAAATGGGCATCGGGCTGTTAACGCTTTTGCTTGCAGGATTTAATTATGTGAACCTGACATTAGCAAGATCGCTTACCCGCTCAAAGGAAATTGGTGTGCGTAAAGTAATTGGCGCCAGCCGCAAACAGGTGTTTCTGCAGTTTGTTGTTGAGTCTGTATTGATTTCGCTGCTGGCATTGCTATTGTCATGTATAATGCTACAACTGCTAAAACCCATGGATGCTATTCAACAGGTATTGCAGGATGCAAAATGGAATGCACAATTGTGGGGAACATTGATTTTATTCAGCCTTCTAACCGGGCTGATAGCGGGCAGTATTCCCGCACGTATTTTATCTGCACTTAAACCCACCATGATTATAAAAGGGCAAAAAGCTTTAACTGTTTTACGCGGCCTTACCATGCGTAAGATACTGGTGGTGGCGCAATTTGCCATTTCACTTTTTGGTATCATTTTTATGATGGTAACCTGGCAGCAAAATACATTTATGGCTACTGGTGAATATGGTTTTGCGAAGGATAATATTTTTAATATTGATCTCAACGGTGCCGGTCATCAAAAACTCAGTAACGAAATACAAAAGATTGCCGGTGTAGAAGTAACTACCGCTACCGCATATACGCTGGGCATGAATGTTGGAAATAGCATAAAGCTATTTCGTACTGAAAAGAATATTTATACCATGGCACAAATGCTTTCCGCAGATGAGCAGTTTATACGTGTTATGCAATTGCCGCTGGCAGCAGGCAGCAACCTGTTGAAAACCAAAAATGATTCTGTCGGCAATACCATACTCATTAATGAAACAGCCGTAAAAGGCCTTCATTACAAAACGGCACAGGAGGCTGTAGGGCAGCTGATCCGGTTGAGCGATAGCAGCCAGGTAAGGATAACAGGGGTGCTGAAAGATTTCCATTTTATGAGCATGTTCTTTCCCATTTTTCCAATGATGATACGCAACCAGCCGGAATATTTTTCTGTACTCCAGGTAAAAGTAAACCCGGGAATTAACAAGGATATAGTAAAAGCGGGGATAGGGAAAGCATGGACACTATTAAATCCAGGCAAGGAGTTCAGTGGCAAATGGTTTGATAAAGCATTGTACGATCAGCATTCTCACGGTGGTGATCAATTGATGCTTGCGCTTTTATGCGGCATGGTACTTTGCATTGCCTGCCTTGGTTTGCTGGGCATGGTTACTTACAGTTCAGAAATCAGAACCAAAGAAGTTGGTATACGAAAAGTAATGGGTGCCGATGTATGGAAATTGCTGGTTTTGCTTTCCAGAGAATTTATCTGGCTGCTGTTAATTGCAGGTTTGATTGCCGTGCCTTGCGGCTACATAGCATCCAATTTCTTTTTGTACAATTTTGCTTTTCACGTAACCATTGGGCCAGGTACATTGCTCACCGGCTTTCTTGCCATGTTGTTGATTGGGGGTTTTACGATAGTATGGCAAACTTATCGGGTAGCCGCTTATAACCCGGTGAAGAGTTTAAGAACAGAGTAAAAAGCAATGAGCTAATTTGCTAATGTGCTGATGTGTTAATGAAGGAATGTGCAAATGTGAAAATTCGAGAATGTGAAAATGTGAAAATGAAGCAAGGAGATAGTTTACTTTTTACTCAGCATTATTCATTTACGCGTTTAAAAAAGGTTCATTATTGGGATGAAGTACAAATGAGCCCCGCCGCGGCGTTCACGTTGCTTAATTGAAAAACAAATGTCGGTGATCAAAAAAGTGCCCAGGTAAATGTGATTAAATAATGAAACAAAACAAGACCACTTATTAATTAAAAAAGAGACTGAAAAAATTAATTACTGTTCGGGGTACTCTCCGCTAGCCAGCGGAGCACGGGGGCAGAACGAGCTGTACGAAAACCCGTCCGCTTCCAAAAAAATACATTGTCAAAAGTACTCCGGTAACCGGATGAAAATGAACTGTTCACTGCATCTCCGCCGCTTACTAACCCCGACCAAAATATATCTTCCCCATATTCCCACTGCAACAGCCAATCGTAAGAAACATTAAATGCCTTAAACACTTATCACAAAACCGAACACAAGTTGTATCACTAACGAACACATATAATAAATATTAATATATTAATAACTGATTATTAGGTATCTGTATCAAGGCATCTTTATTGTTGTTTTTTATGGAATTTCCGCTTTTCTTTTTGGCACACAATAATTGGATTAAGAAAGCCTACAATATATTGTTATGATAAGAAACTATTTTAAAATTGCCTTCCGGAATCTTTGGAAAAATAAAGCCTTTTCTGCTATCAACATTTTTGGTTTGGCCATCGGAATTGCGACCTGCCTGGTCATCATGCTTTTTGTGCAAAATGAATTGAGCTATGATCGGTACAATGAAAAAGCAGACCGCATAGTACGTGTAATTTTTCGTGGTACGGTGCAGGGGGGGAAAATGAATGAATCAAACGTGATGCCGCCAACGGCGCAAACACTAAAGGCCGATTACCCTGAAGTGCAGGAAGCCACCCGCATTCGAACTTTTGGCAGGCCACGACTGGTGTATGGTGATAAAACATTTAATGAAGATGAGTTTGCATTCGTAGATTCCAATTTTTTCCAGGTGTTCACACTTCCATTTTTACACGGCGATCCTAAAACAGCGTTGATTGAACCAAATACGATCGTAATCACCCGTGCCCTGTCAATAAAATATTTTGGCAGCCAAGACCCTATGGGGAAAGTGCTGCGTTTTAAAGATGGAAGAAATGCGCCCTGCAAAGTTACGGGCGTAATTGATAAAGTGCCCGTCAATTCTCATTTCCATTTTGATATTTTTTCATCAATGGCAGGTTTCCCGGAATCCAAATCTACCTCCTGGATGCAGTCTGAATTTTATACTTATCTCGTGCTCCCTCCCGGTTACGATTATAAAAAACTGGAAGCCAAATTGCCGCAGGTGGTTGAAAAGTATATGGGCCCACAGATACTGCAGTCATTAGGTATGACCTTTACACAATTCAAACAAAAAGGCAATGACATCGGCCTCTATCTGCAACCATTAACTGATATTCATCTTCGCTCGGATTTTACCTATGACCTTTCACAGGGAGGCGATATCCGTTATGTATATATTTTTGGTGCTGTCGCATTATTTATGTTGCTGATAGCATGTATTAATTTTATGAACCTGTCTACCGCATCCGCGTCAAAAAGAGCCCGCGAAGTAGGTATCAGAAAAGTCCTGGGATCAATGAAATGGGAACTGATGAGGCAGTTCCTGGTTGAGTCTGTCCTGGTAACTGCCATTGCATTATTGTTTGCGGTTGGTTTTGTTTATTTGGCGCTCCCCCTCTTCAACAACCTGGCAGGTACAAAACTCGGCCTAAACTTTACTGCTGATCCGTGGGCATTGCCGATACTGCTGTTGTTTGGTTTGCTCGTAGGTGTACTTGCCGGAAGTTATCCTGCGTTTTTTCTTTCTTCCTTTAAGCCAGTCGCCGTACTAAAGGGAAAGTTTACCTCGGGTAAAAAAAGCATTGGTTTAAGGAGTGGCCTGGTCGTCTTCCAGTTCTTTATATCCATTACGATGATCATCGGAACTACGGTGGTATATAAGCAGCTTTCCTATATTCAACATAAAAAATTAGGATATAATAAGGACCAGGTGCTGGTGCTGCCGGAAACCTGGCTACTTGGTAATAAGCAGGAATCGTTTCGCCAGCAACTGTTGCAGGATCCACGGGTGGTGAATGTAAGCACTTCCGGCTACTTGCCTGCAGGACCCAGTTACAATAATAACTTTTTTGTTTATCCTGAAGATAATAGCACTCAACTAATAAAGACACTCAGGTATGAGGTGGATTATAATTACATTCCTGTACTGGGAATTGAAATGCTGACGGGACGGAATTTTTCAAAGGAATTCGCTTCAGATTCATCAGGTATGATTATGAACGAGACAGCGGCAAAAATATTTGGCTGGGGGAAAGATGCCCCTGACCACTCTGTAACCTATAAAAGCAAAGATGAAAAATGGAAATATCATGTTATAGGTGTGGTGAAAGATTTCCATTTTAAATCTTTACACGAAAAAATTTCTCCGCTGGTAATGACGATGGGTAATAATTCAGGGGCGATCATTGTAAAAATAAAAACCAGTGATATCGCCGGCTTACTGGCTACTATAAAAAAACACTGGGATCAATATACTCTGGAGGAGCCATTCTCTTATTCTTTCATGGACGAGCGTTTTAATGCCGCGTATCAGTCGGAACAAAAAATTGGCACAATACTCGGCATTTTCGCAGGACTAACCATCTTTGTCGCCTGCCTCGGCTTATTCGGCCTGGCAAGGTTTACCGCCGAGCAGCGCAGAAAGGAAATAGGCATCCGGAAAGTATTGGGAGCAACCGTAACCGGTGTAGCCACGCTTTTATCCAAAGACTTTTTAAAATTGGTATTGGTAGCATTTGTAATCGCTTCACCCGTTGCCTGGTATATTATGAATAAATGGCTACAGGATTTTGCGTATCGTATCAATATAAGCTTTTGGGTCTTTGCTATAGCCGCTTTTTTAGCAGTAAACATAACTATTATTACCGTGAGCTTCCAGGCAATAAAAGCAGCGCTGGCCAACCCGGTAAATAGTTTGAGAACGGAGTGATGAATAATGAATAATGAATAATGAGTAATGAGTAATGAGTAATGAGTAATGAATGAGTGCCCTTAGCTGTTTTGTATGAGCAATGGGAAAATCCCAAAATCATTTAATCAATAAAAATCATAGTTCAGACAAAAATCACAATCAGATAAAATATTGTAGTTCATGATAAAGAATTATTTAAAAATAGCAATCAGAAACCTGCTGAAGTATAAGTTTACATCGTTCATCAACCTTTTTGGCTTAAGCATCGGATTTACCTGCTGCCTGCTCATCCTTATATTCATCACCAATGAATTGAGTTTTGACAAATATAATCACAATGCCGACCGCATCTACCGGGTTACCCGCAGGTTCAACAGTCCGGATGGCAAACAGTTGCTGAATCTTGGTACCATTTCGCCTCCTTTTGGTCCATTTTTGCAAAACGATTTTCCAGAAATTGAGAAGATCACGCGCCTGCTTGCTGCAAGCCCTACGCCCCTACGTTATGAAGACAAGATATTTAGCGAGCAAAAAGTTTTTTTTGCTGATGAAAACCTCTTCCGTGTTTTTGATGTAGCAGTTACAAAGGGCGATCCTAAAAAGGCTTTGAACGATCCGTTTTGTATCATGTTATCAGAACCGATGGCAAAAAAATATTTCGGCAATGAAGATCCTATGAACAAGACCATCCGCCAGAATAATAACACCAATTTTAAGGTAACGGGTGTATTTAAACCTTTTCCCTCCAATTCGCATATACATCCCGAAATACTTTTTTCTTTCAATACACTTCGGGATTCCGCCCAGTATGGCGAAGAGAACCTGAAAACAAACTGGGGAAATAATTCGTTTTTTACTTACCTTTTATTACCCGCAAATTACCCCATTGAAAAAATAACGGCACAGTTCCCTTCTTTTTTAGATAAGCATATGCCCATACAGGCCAACCAGGGTTTAAAGCCATCCAAAACCACCAGCCTGGCACTGCAAAAATTAACAGATATCCACCTGCGCTCGCATCTCGATTATGAGGCGGAGGAAAATGGCGATATAAAAAGAGTGTATATATTTTCGGCCATCGCCTTATTTATTTTATTGATCGCCTGTATCAATTATATGAATCTTTCAACGGCCCGTTCTGTTTTACGGGCCAGGGAGATTGGTATCAGGAAGGCGGTAGGCGCCGAACGAAAAGAGATCATATTGCAGTTTTTGAGTGAATCCGTGTTGGTTACCTGGATCGCTTTATTGATCTCTTTATTAATTGTGTGGCTCGCACTGCCATGGCTCAGCAAAATTTCAGGACAGCAATTAAGTTTATCGCCAGTTACTAACAGCAGTATGATTTTACTTTTGTTTATCATACCTTTTGTGGTGGGTATTATTTCGGGCCTGTATCCCGCATTTTTTATGTCGTCTTTTCAACCGGTAAAAGTATTGAAGGGATTGCTGCGTGTGCAAACAGGAATTGTATCTTTCCGGCAGGTGCTGGTAGTGGCGCAGTTTGCTATTTCAATCATCCTCATTATCGCTACAGCCATTGTATATCAACAATTGAGCTATATGCAAAACAAAGCGCTGGGGTATGACCGTGAGCATATCGTTACACTTTCCTACAGTAACGATCTGACCCCAAAATACGAATCATTCAGAAACGAACTGCTTGCCAGCCCTGCAATAAAAGATGTGGCCCGCTCTTCCAGGATCCCTACCGGGAGGCTACTGGACGCAATGGGTGCTGCAATACCTGTGGGCGATACTGTAGCGCCCGTAACGACGGATATAAAATTCCTGGCGACCGATTATGACTTCATTCACACTTACGGCATAAAGATGGTCGCGGGCAGAAATTTTTCCCGCGGGTTTGGAACGGATACCACTTCGTTTATAATTAATGAAGCCACACTACCTGTGATGGGCATCGGCACCAGCAAAGAAGTGATTGGAAAGCCATTTGTGTACGCCGGGATAAAGGGAAAGATCATCGGGGTAATGCAGGACTTTCATTTTGAATCCATGCATGAGCATATCACCCCGCTGATAATAGTATTGCCTGCCGCCAACCAGTATTTTTTTAATCATCTTTCTATAAAAATTTCAGGTAAAGATATTCCGGGCGGCCTGGCACAATTGCAAAAAACCTGGAAACAATTTTTACCTGAAATACCTTTTGATTATACTTTCCTGGATGAAAACTTCGATCGCCTGTACCAGTCCGAAAGCCGCCAGGGCACGCTATTTACCACTTTCTCCTGCCTGGCGATCTTTATTGCCTGTCTTGGTTTATTTGGATTATCAGCCTTTATCATTACCCAACGCGTAAAAGAGATCGGCATCCGTAAAGTGCTGGGCGCCAGCATTGGCAGCATCGTTCAGATGATCTCAAAAGATTTTTTAAAATTAGTGGTGATAGCTGCAGTCCTTGCTTTCCCAATAGCCTGGTATGCCATGAACAATTGGCTTAGGGATTTTGCTTATCGTGTTGATATCAGTTGGTGGGTTTTTGTAGTGGCAGCGGTACTGGCTCTATTGATCGCGTTGCTCACCATCAGTTTCCAGGCAATAAAAGCGGCCAGGGCAAACCCGGTGAAGAGTTTAAGAACGGAATAGGGAAATGTGCT
>JBDTVX010000196.1:0-11009 GCA_040007015.1 Ferruginibacter sp.
GATATAAAAAAAACCGCTTTTAGGCGGTTTTTTTGTTTATTAAAGGATTATTCCTGTTCTGCTATTCAGAATAACGACCTTTTAAGAATTCGGAAAATGGCGCAAGATTGGCCTTTGCCTGCAATTCAAAATAGCGTTTATGAAATTGAAAGATATACAATTATTCAATCATTGGGGAGGGCCGGGTTTGTATATTAAAAATTATCATTGCCCGGCTAAAAATTGTGCTACCGATGAAACGATTGCTGGCAGCGGTTTTTAAGCCCCTCTGCCTATGGAGCGGGGTTTGGGGCAAGGTCAATACCAGCAAGGATTTCATGAGTTTAGCCGGTCAACAATGATTAAATTATGAAATACCAATGCCGACCAGGCTTACATCACTATTTTAAGAACCAGGTGAAATCAAAACGGTCCCTTTGAAGCACCTGTTCCGAAGTTTCGGGAGGGCGGGAAATGAGTTTTAGCGGCATCTTAATGTACATTAAAAACGGAGTAATTCATTTAATATTCATACAGCTTATTTATTTAAATTGCGGTGGCATGTTTTTTAAAACTCATTTTCAGGTAACATTATTTTTAAAAATGCTTTGATGAAAAAAAATCATATAATTATCGGGCTATTTTTTGTGGCAGCGATGATGATAAGTGCCAAAACTATTACTCCTGTATTGATCATTACAAAACAGTTGCATGAACCCGGAACAAATCGTTCCGGGTTAATTGAACAAACCATTCCCGCCGACACCCATTTATTGCTGGTATCTTCTTTATTGGAAACAGATGCCGCTATTGGTTCCATCGTGGAACCTGCCAGTGGATCAATTTGCAGCGCTTCTATTACACCGGGAATTACCATTCGGAATGTTGGAACAGAGACTTTAAATTCAGTGGAAGTAGGAATGATTTTAGATGGCTCGCCATTGGGAACAATCACCACTTTTAATAATTTATCATTGGTAACATCTGCCGAATCACCTGTTTTAACTCTGTTACCGGATTTTGCACCCGAAGCGGGTTTGCATGTATTAAAAGTGTACACAAGAAATCCAAATGGAAACGCAGATATCAGTAGTGGTAATGATACTGTTGCTGTCACTTTTAGAACCACACCTACATTACCATTAACCTATAAAGAAAGTTTTGAATCTGAAACTTTTCCACCAGCGAATGGATCTGCCGTTATCAATGAAAATGCGGGTAGCACAACCTGGACAAGGACTACAGATGCGGGGAAGCTGGGTGTAGCCAGTATGACACTGAATGCATTTAATTATATGGAGGTGGGAGAAAGAGATACTTACCGCACACCAAAAATAGATGTGAGGCAATTGGATTCAGTAGTAGTTTTTTTTAGTGTCGCTTATAAAGAGTATGAAGGAGCCGCAGATTCATTATTAATATTATACTCGCCCGATTGCGGTATCACCTGGCTTCGTACGGGATATGCCAAAGGCGGTCCTGATCTGAGTTCTTCCCCGGGAACTACTCCGGACGAATTTATTCCCACAACTTCAGAATGGAGGATAGAAAGCGTAGTGCTAAAAGATTTATGTGCCATGGAATCCGTAATGATCGGCTTTCAATCATACAATGGTTACGGAAATAATATCTATGTAGATGCGATCAATATTGCCGGGTTTGCAAGCTCCCTGCGAAATATTGTATTGACCTCCATAGATGAACCCAAATTAGCTGAATGCACAAATAGTTTATCCCCTGCCGTTCGTTTCATTAATACCGGGTTAGATACCATTCATTCACTGAAAATAAATTACCAGGTTGATGGTGGTGTAATTACTACTTTCAACTGGACCGGTAGTTTGACCCGGTGCAATATTGCTACCGCTGTGCTCGCCACAGCAGTCTCCTCGCCAGGCACACATGTATTAACCGTATTTACTTCAGAACCTAATGACCTAAATGATTTAGCCACATCCAACGATACTTTAAGAAAAACCGTTACTATATATAACGCCACTCCAATACCGGACCCTGTCTTCGAAGGCTTTGAAACTGCCGGTATTACCGGCTGGGGTATACAAAACCCGGATGGCGGGAGAACATGGGAAAGAACAGTCACCACGGCTAAAACGGGTGTGGCTTCTTTATGGATCAATAACCCGGCGGCAGATAATGTAAACAGCGCAATTGATAATTTCATATCCCCGGTTGTTGCCAGCAGCGCCGCAGTTGATTCTATGTTTGTATCATGGGATTATGCATATAAATCCGGCGGCCATTACCCGGGATCCACCGTATTGCCTTTGGATACTTTGGAAATATTAGTTACAAATGATTGCGGCGCTACATTTACGAGCGTGTGGAAGAAATGGGGTGAAGATCTGCAAACTGTCAATGACCCTAATTATCCCAGTTCCACTGCATTTGTTCCCAATGGGCCGGCCGAATGGAAATCAGGCAGAGTTTATCTTAGCCCGTTTATAACACCTGGCGGCTTCCAGGTATACTTTTCATCCAAAAGCAATAAACAAAATAATATCTGGCTCGACAATATCGATATTACATCTAAAATATTGCCACAGCGTTTAAAGGACCAGGGGTATTTAATTTACCCGAATCCTTTCGGCAATTCATTCCTGGTGCATCATTTATACGCCCCTGTTGAATTACAGGCGATGCAGGTATTTAATTCCACGGGACAGTTGGTTTGGGACAATCGCTATAACGGCAACGCTAACACTGAAGTGAATATCGACCTGGGAAATCTTGCCAAAGGAATATATATTTTAAAAATGATCTATTCCAATAAAACGGTGGTGGAAAGAATTGTGAAACATTGAGCCAACCAGCATATTAGCACATTGGCCAATTAGCAGATTATTTATTATCGTAACTTTGCGCAAATATTTATAATGAGTTCTTCTATTGATACCCTGGTAAATAATACGGCTGATATTGATCTCAAAAATATCGCTGAAAAAGTAAAGCAACAAATAAGAATAACTGATGAAGAAGGAATGCTGTTGTTTGAAAGAGGAAGCCTTGCTTTTGTTGGTGCGCTGGCCAATTATATACGCGAACTAAAACATGGTAATACAACTTACTTCAACCGCAATTTTCATATAGAGCCTACCAATGTATGTGTATTCAGTTGCAAATTCTGTTCTTACTCGCGACTGTATGCGCATAAGGAAGAAGGCTGGGAACTGAGCATTGACCAGATGCTGGACATCGTAAAAAGCTACGATGGCAAGCCCATTACAGAAGTACATATTGTGGGCGGCGTGCACCCGAAAATGAACATGGAATATTTTATCGAGCTGATGCAAAAAATAAAGGCACACAGGCCCACACTTCACGTGAAAGCATTTACCGCCGTTGAATTGGATTATATGTTCCGCAAAGCGAAACTTTCTACGGAAGAAGGAATGAAAAAATTTCACGAGGCAGGCCTGGATAGTTTACCGGGCGGTGGCGCTGAAATTTTTGCGCCTGAAATAAGGGAACAAATTTCTGCAGACAAAGTAGATGCAGACGGGTGGCTGCGCATACACGAAGTGGCGCATAACCTGGGGATGCATACCAATGCAACGATGCTGTATGGCCATATTGAAAAGTATGAGCACCGCATTGATCATATGAGAAGACTGAGAGAGTTGCAGGATAAAACAGGCGGATTTAATACTTTCATCCCCTTGAAGTTTAGAAATCATGACAATGATATGAGTTATGTGCCCGAATCTTCGATCACGGAGGATATGCGGCTATTCGCCATTGCAAGAATTTATTTAGATAATTTTCCTCACCTGAAGGCATACTGGCCAATGCTTGGCCGGCAAAATGCACAGTTAAGCTTAGCTTTTGGCGTAAATGATATTGATGGTACAATTGATGATTCCACGAAAATTTACAGCATGGCCGGCAGCGAGGAACAAACACCTGCAATGAGTACGGAAGAGCTGGTAACTCTTATCAAACAAGTGAAACGCAGGCCGGTAGAGCGTGATACATTGTATAACGTGGTGAAGGATTTCAGTGAAATTGATTTTGCAGGTTCAATGCCTGATCCCCAATTAAATTAATTTCGTATTTCATCATGTTCAATAAATTTACGTCTTTTTAAAAAGGGTGTAAACTTATAGAACAACAGATCATGAGCCATTACCTTAATTAAATATTTATCAATGGAAGAATCATTCGATCTGATCATTGTTGGTGGGGGCCCCATTGGTTTGGCCTGTGCCCTTGAAGCAAAAGACAAGGGCCTGAATTATGTCATCCTTGAAAAAGGCTGTCTTGTAAATTCGCTTTATAATTACCCCGTCAACATGACTTTTTTTTCAACCTCCGAACGACTGGAAATAGGCGGCGTACCCTTTGTAAGCAATAACGCAAAACCTACCCGGAATGAATCACTGGAATATTACAGGAGAGTGGCTGTTTCTTACTCATTAAATCTTCGATTATTCGAGACCGTTATGAGCATAACGAAGAAGGTGCCCGGATTTGAAGTGGTAACCGGGAAGCAAATATATTCGGCTTCCAATATCATTATTGCCACCGGTTTTTATGATATCCCGTTCCTGTTAAATGTAAAAGGCGAAACCCTTCCGAAAGTGACCCATTATTACAAGGACCCGCATTTTTACGCTTTTGAAAAAGTACTGGTAGCAGGCGCCAGTAATTCAGCAGTTGATGCGGCCCTGGAAACATGGCGAAAGGGCGCTGAAGTTACAATGGTGATCAGGGAAGGGGAAATAGGTAAACGTGTGAAATACTGGGTAAAACCGGATATTGAGAACCGAATACTGGAAGGCTCCATCAAGGCTTATTTTGATTCAACCATTTCTTCCATCAGAGAAAGGGAAGTGGATATTAATACGCCGGTTGGAATGGTAACAATCGCCAATGATTGGGTGATCGCCATGACCGGTTACCAGCCCGATCTTTCTTTTTTACAAAGAACCGGCATTGAATTATCTGCTGATGAAATAAAAAAACCCGTTTATGATGAAGCCACACATGAAACAAATGTAAAAGGTATTTATTTAGCCGGCGTTATTTGTGGCGGCATGAATACACATCGCCTGTTTATAGAAAATTCAAGAGAACATGCGGTGAAGATCATCAGCAACATTAAACAAAAGCTGGCGGGTTTGAATGATAAATAATTACTTTTATATAAAAGATATTATGTCATTAAAAACATGCTTTTTGCAGGTAGCCATTACCGTAATTACTTTTCAGCTATCTGCACAACATATCATTTCGTCGCCGGATGGTAAAATAAAGATTGAAATAAAAACTGCCAATAAAATATCCTACGCAATTTATTACGATAATAAACCCATTGTTCTTCCTTCTTTGATCAATATAAAACTCGGAAATAATACTTCCATTTGGGATAATACCCGTATCCAAAAAATCACAAAAGCAGCAGTATCCGATTCAATTTTTTCGCCTGTTCCTGAAAAAAGGATCCGGATAAAGGATGAATACAATGAATTAACCATCCAGTTCAAACAACCATTTATCCTAGTCTTCCGGGCATACAATGATGGAGTTGCATATCGTTTTAAGACGCGGTTCCGGGATTCGATTATCATACAGGACGAGACAGCTGAATTCAATTTTCCGGCGGGCGGCAGCTTGTATTATCCTGAGGTAGAAAAAAGAACGGATGCCGATAGTTTCCACACCAGTTTTGAAGCTGTTTACCAGTATCGCCCCATTGATAGTGTTGCTAATACGGCACTCTTTTTTAATCCTGTATTGGTAGCACCGCCAGGCGGTCCAAAAATAGTGATCACCGAATCTGATATTGAGGATTACCCGGGGATGTTTCACCGTGGTACCGGATCTAACAGTATTACCGGTTGCTTTGCTCATTACCCGTTGAAAGAATTGATCAATGTGTCGGACTACCCGCAGTATGTTGTTACAGAACGGGCAAATTATATCGCTGCCACAAAAGGTACCAGGTCTTATCCCTGGCGCGTATTGGCTATTGCCGCTAAAGATGCGGATCTTCCGGGTAATGATATCGTTTACCGGCTGGCCCCGCCTTCGCGTGTTAAAGATGTTTCATGGATACATCCCGGCAAGGGAACGGATGAATGGATCATCGGAATTAATTTATTCAATATCCCTTTTAAAGCGGGTATCAATACAGCCACTTATAAGTACTACATTGATTTTGCCAAAAAATTTGGCCTTGACCGGATCATGATGGATGCAGGCTGGAGTGATAACAAGGACCTGTTTAAAATTAATCCTGCTATCAATATGGATGAGCTGGTAGCCTATGCGAAAAGTAAAGGTGTGCGGATAAGCATGTGGACATTGGCGCTTACACTTGACCGTCAGTTGGACAGCGCCCTGGCTCAATTTAAAAAATGGGATATTGATTTTATTATGACCGACTTTATGGACCGGGATGATCAGAAAATGGTAAACTTTTATTATCGCATCGCCGAAGCATGCGCTAAAAATAAAATAATGATCATGTTTCACGGTGCGTTTAAACCGGCAGGATTTAACCGTACCTATCCCAATGCAATCACCCGTGAAGCGGTGCTTGGTTCTGAATATAATGCGTGGAGCAACAAGGCCGATCCCCGCCACGACCTGCTTTTGCCATTTATTAGAATGGTTGGAGGGCCGCTGGATTATGAGCCCGGTTTACTGGATAACGCCACCCTGCAACAATTCAGGCCAATCGGAGAAAAGGTGATGAGCATGGGAACAAGGTGCCACCAGCTTGCCATGTTTGTAGTATATGATAACCCCATGCAGATATTTTCCGGTAATCCTTCCCAGGGACTACTTGAACCTGCTTTTATGAATTTACTGGGCAGCATCCCTTCTACATGGGATGAAACCATCATCCTGGATGGAAAAGTAGGAGAATATATAGTCACAGCCAGGAAAAAGGGAAACGATTGGTATATAGCGGGTATGACGAACTGGGACGAAAGAATGTTAAAAATAGATCGCTCTTTTTTACCGGAGGGAACCTATGAATTTGAAAGTTGCGAAGATGGCATCAATGCCAACCGTTATCCGTCAGACTATAAAATTATTAAAGGAAACCTTACTAACCAACAAACGATTGAATTGCCAATGGCAAAGGGAGGAGGCTATTTTATGCGTTTGAAAAAATTATAGAATTACAAATTTTCTATTCTGCTAACGTGCTAATTTATTAACGGAATAGCAATATGTAAAATTGGGAAATGATCTATCGTTTAGTCATTGAACCAGTAAAAGGCATGGTCAATCGTCAATGGTCTATAAACTCCCGGTGAGCAGATCAGCCGGGCTTATTATCTTTTGCTTTTATTATTATTTCCTGGCCATTTACTGTTCCCTTCGTGTCTGTTTCACAATCTTCCTTATTTTGAACAGAGGAGCTGCCTGTTTCCACTTCAATTGTTTTAGTGGTAACAGCATATTGGTTCGGGTATATTTTCGAACCATATTTTACCGCGTATGCCTTGGTAAATTCTGCCCCAAAATATAAAATAAGTGCTGAATAATATACCCACAACAACAAAATAACAAGGGAGCCTGCCGCACCATATGTAGAACCCACATTACTTTTACTGATATAAAAGGATATGGCAAACTTACCCAGCATAAACAAGATGGCAGTTGCAAGGGCACCGGAAATTACATCCTTCCATTTAATAGTGGCATCAGGAAGTACTTTAAAAATGACACCGAATATTAACGTGGTTACCGCAAGGGTTATGCAAACGTTGATAATATAAAATACCACAAGGGCCACATCTGGAAAACGGTTGCTTAAATGATCGCTGAATCCGTCGATGATGGTGCTGATCCCTAAAGAAACCAGTAATAAAAATCCGAGGCTTATAATTACGGAAAAGGAAAGAAACCTGTTTTGCAATAATTTTACCCAACCCCGCTTAGGCTTTGGCTTCAGCCCCCAGATGCCATTGATCGAATCCTGTATTTCCGCAAAGACGGTGGTAGAGCCCACCAACAGGATGATACCCCCAAGGATGGCCGCCAGTTTACTTTTACCAGCCAGTGAAGCATTTTTGATTATTTGTTGTAATTGTTCCGCAGTGTCTGAACCTACGAAGCCAGCCAGTTGGGAATAAATTTTCCCTTCAACCGCTTCTTTACCCAAAAACAATCCGCACAAAGAAATGATCACGATCAATAACGGGCCCATAGAAAACACGGTGTAATAGGCCAATGAACCACTTAGCTTGGTTACTTTATCTTCATCAAATCCTTTAAAAGAATTTTTAAATACTTCCAGCATTCCTTTAAAACTGATTTTTGGGGGCATGTTTATCTTTTTTTGAAGTATTACAAAAAAGCAGCCAAAAAAATTAAATGGAATATTGAGTAAGAAAAGTAATAGTACTTCCGCATCATTATTTTCGTCCCAACAGGCTTTTTTGCCAGAATAAATTTCAATTATAGAAGAAGCTGTTGCGAAATTTCGGCGTGACAAAAAGCCTGTTATCCGTGGCGCGCTGTTGTTGTGCCTCCTGACCAGCAGCGGAAGATCCCCCAAAAAAGCTGTTGAAATTATTAAGGGACGCAGCATCATAAAAACTATTACTTGAGTCCCGGCGGGGTTTTCGCGTTATAATCTACCAGGTATAAAAGAAATTGTCGCGAAACCCCGACGCCCGCCCGGCTGAGCCATTCGGACGGGTTTAAAAGAGCCAGCAGTACACGATATTTTCTGTAATCCCGTATAGCATTACACATCGGGATTTCGCCACAACTCCTTTTACAAATTGAAAATTATCCTGGCGAAAACCCTCCATGACAAAAGGCCTGCCATCCGGGTCATAAATATATTTTTGTAACAAATACCTAATATTTTAATGAGGGATTTAATAACGCCGCGTCAGCAGGATTTTAAATTTTCAGTCTGTACAGGAACAGCATAGATCTAACTTAATTATTTAAAATTGCCTGGTAATACCTGTAAAGACTCAAATTATGTTATACTTATGTGAAGATGTAAAAGGCGGTAAGATTATTGTACTATTAAACCGTCTTATAAACAATTATCAGTGAAAACATTTTATACTAACAATTAAAAAAGACACAAATGAAAACGACATTGACTTCAACATCTAAAACACTTTACCAAAAAGCAGGTATGTTATTGCTTTTTATGATGTGTTTCTATAGCATTACCGTACCAGCCCAGGGCAACAGGCACCAGGGTGATGGTGGTGGTAGCCGGCAAAGCACTGTGAGACAACCGTCGGTACACCAAAGGGCGCCCAATATAGATCGCTCTTCATCCCAGGCCCGCACTCCGGGTAATACAAGAATAAATCCTGATCGTGGTTCCAGGATAAATAATAATAACAGGCCGGGAATTAATACCGACCGTACCGCTAATAACCGTCCGAATAATAATTTTAACCGTCCGGGTAACAGTAATAACCGTCCGGGTAATAATACGTACAATCGTCCCGGCAATAACAGCAACCGTCCGGGTTATGGCAATCGGCCGGGAAATAATTTTAACAATGGTTACCGTGGAGGCTATAACCGATATAATAGTTACAGAAGACCAGTTTATAATGCGCGCAACCCCAACTGGCGGTATGCATATGCACCCAGGCGTAACAGCATATTTAATACCCTTCCATCATCTTATTTCAGCATAAATTTTGGTGGTTTTGGTTACAGGTATTATGATGGCATTTTCTATCGTCCTTACAATAATGTATTCAGGGTAGTAGCTCCTCCCCTTGGCATTTTTGTGAATGTTTTACCATTTGGCTATAGCAGAATTTATGTACATGATTATCCTTATTATTATTACAACGGCACTTATTACGATTACCGGGATAACAATTATACCGTTGTTTCTCCACCGGTAGGAGCAATTGTTGAAAGTATTCCTGATGGTTACGAAACGGTTACCATTGATGGGGAAACTTACTATGTAGTTGACGGGGCGCAATACAAACCCGTAACACAGGACAACGGCGAGATCTGGTATGAAGTGATAAAGGCGAATTAGGGAAGTGTTTGGTAAATAAAGGAAATAAAGTTTATAAAGTATGAAAAGTGTAGGAGCAGGCAATTTATACCAGTTTAATTTCAACAAAGGCTATTTCAAATTTCTGAAATAGCCTTTGAGGTTTCTACAATTAAATTGTGATACAAGGACTGTTTACTTTATAAACCTTATTTACCTTATATACTTTATATTCCCTGCCCTAACTGAATAAATCTCCCTGCGGGTTCTCCGTTTCCGCCTTCTTTTCCCATTCCATTTCCACTGTTTTAGAAAATTCGGTGAGCTTTGCCCCTACTGCTTTCCAGCCCATCACCTCTACCATCCTGGGCACTTTAAATTTAGCTTTCCGCACCAGCTGACCACGTCCGGTCTGTACAATCAACACCGGGTCCTGGTCAGTGGTTACCATTTCCAACCGGTTGTCTTTTCCTTCCTTGATGAAGAAAAATTTACTGTGCAGTGTGGTCGTTTCAATTTTAAACCGTTTGATATTATATTGAAATTTTTCACTGTCCAGGTATACGGCGGTGATCACTTTTTCTGGCCGGAACTTCTCAATCAGGATGACTTTTTCCACATCAAAACGCTGGGTAAGTTCCTGGTCGGTTATCTCATAATTTCCATCATTAAAAATAACCAGCAGCCTGTCCTCCGCATCAAATTTGCCTAAATATTCGCCCTTCTCTTCCGTATTCAAACGGCCGAATTTATTATCGAACCATAATTTTTTCGCATCCAGGGTCGACTTACCGGCTTCTTTGAATTTAACAGATTTAATAGGGTATTTTGTTACCTGGTTACCGATACTGCCCCTGCCTTTTATCTCCTGTTCTTCGAAATAAAATTCCAGTTCTTTTTTCTTCGCATTGCAATTAGGGCTCAGCA
Source organism: Ferruginibacter sp. (assembly GCA_040007015.1). GTDB lineage: Bacteria > Bacteroidota > Bacteroidia > Chitinophagales > Chitinophagaceae > Ferruginibacter. Next base: position 10,880 of record JBDTVX010000196.1, read on the forward strand.
CTATCTTTACTATTTCAGCTTCTCCATTTGCATTGGCTGAAAAATAATGAACCCTGGTTTTGTCCTCCCCTTTTGTAAGATCGTATTCCTTATCCCTGGTGATACTGGTTGCGTTGAAACGCTTTGCATA
>JBDTVX010000197.1:0-10887 GCA_040007015.1 Ferruginibacter sp.
ATAAATAAAAAACAAAAGACGGATTCAGCTATCGGCAAATTATTGGCTCAAAAAGGTCTGGCCGAAATACAAATAAAACAGGATATAGACCAATGCATTTTTAAAGCAAGGATGTATAAAATCAGGTTCCAATTTTCGGAAGCTATGAAAAACTATGAATTAGCAATAAGGTCTGATACCACCAACTATGCAAACATGGATGAATTTGCATATCTCCTTCTACAACTCAGGCAGTACGACCGGGCCATTGAACTTTATAGCAGACTGCTAAATGAACTTAGAGTGCTGGCTGTGAACGATCCTGCAATTTATGAACCGGCTATAGCAAACTACCTGGACGATCTAAGTTCATTGTACGAGGAAAAAAATGATTTTAAAAAAGCAACGGATTTTAGTGAGGAATCACTGGAAATACGGAGACGTTTTGATGATAAGAAGAACTTCATTGTTAGATATAAAAGTGAGCTCGCTCTCACACTGAACAATAGAGGTACTTTATACTTTAAAAATAATGATTTTGACAATGCGGAACAAGCACTTTCGGAATCTCTTGAGATACGTCGGCAGCTTTCGGAGGTTGATTCTGTGTATACCGAACCGGACCTCGCCGTCAGTTTGCATAATATGGGGCTTTTATACTTCAGTAGGCGTGATTATAAAAAGTCAGAAGTTTTTCACCTGGAAGCTTTAAAGATCCGCAGGCGACTGGCTTATAATAATCCTCTGTTATATGACCAGGATCTTGCACAAAGTTTAGAGAATACAGGACTTCTTTATACCCGAAAAAAAGATGGTTTTAAACAGGCGGAAGGATTTCTCCGTGAATCTCTTGATATTTACAGCCGGCTTGCAGAAAAAAATCCTTATACTTATGAAGCGTTTAAAGCCGAAGTTTTAGGTAATTGGGGGAAATTATGCGAGGATAACAAGGATTTTGAAAGAGCACTCACTTTATATCTTCAATCTTCGTCCATTTACACTACACTTTCCGAAAACGTTCCGCAGGTCTACGAGCCCACGCTTTCCAAGATTTTTAATAACATTGGAAATATTTATAGTCAAATCAATGATTCATCAACTGCAATCGAATTTTATAGGGAATCACTTAAAATTGCTATTCATCTCGCCAGGCAGAATGCACAGGCTTATGAGCCTGCGCTCGCACAGATCTTAAAGAACCTCGGGCGTTTTTACCATGACAGGCGTGATTTTGTAAATGCTGCTGATTTATATTTACAATCCCTCGAAATTTACACGCGGCTGGCAAAAGCCGACCCCCAAACATTCGAATCATTACAGGCTTTGGTTTTGGATTATCTTGGTACGTTATATGCAAATAAATCTGATCCGAAAACAGGGGAAAAATTTTGGAAGGAATGCGCGGAAATCCGGTTGAGGTTATATGATAAATATCACGATGAATATAAGAACTCATTGGTACGTGCATTAGACGCCTATTGCACTGCCCTTTATTTACAGGGGAAATTTTTTGAACTTGAAAAAATTTCTCAGATAGGCATTAAGGTTGATGACACATATCCTTTTTTTAAACAGGATCTTGCGACGGCATTACTTTTTCAGGGGAGATTCGAGGATGCAAAAAAGGAATTTCTATTGATAAAGGATTTATCGGACGACAAGGGGCATTTCCTGAAAAAAGGAATTTTAATCGATTTAGATGTCCTTGAAAAAAAGGGCTTTACGCATCCGGATGTTCCAAAAATCAGGGAGCTGTTAATGGAATAAATATTCCGGGTAGTACAATCAAAATCTGGTAGTATATTTAAAATTTTAAAACCGATTTATGGCAAGCACCAAAAAAAATGTTTCAGGCACACCTGCAAAGAGTAGCAATACAACTAAAGCAACTGCTTTGTCTAAACTCTGCTATGAATTAGAAAAGGCCTCAGCCGATCTTACTTATCAATCAGAGTCAGACTATCCTTACCAGTTCTTTGCGTTGCAACAACGCAGCCTGCACGAAGAAAGTGACAAACTCACTCCTTTGGAATTTCTTGGTTGCATTGGGCTGTCAGAAGAACTTATGAATGATCTTAAAATACCGATAGATGAATTGATTGAAGAAAGAAGCCTGGATGATTTTTTTCCGACTTTAGAGTACCTGGCCGAATCCGGCGGCGGCCTAAACGACCCGGATGTAATCGCATTGTCCAGGCGTTATCGTAAGCTGGAGAAGTTACTCAAAAAAAGGCTGCAGGAGGTAAAAATATTTCGTGTAGGGGCCGTAGACGTACGTTGCTATATAGCCGGTTTCTTTAATGAAGGTAATATTGCAGGCCTTGTAACAATATCTATCGAAACTTAGCCTGCTTACAATAATGATATTTGATAATCCCCTATTTAGAAGGGATAAAAAAGAGGATGTTTTTATGGTAGTTATAGCCGGTTCCATTAAATTACATGAAACTCCCGCGTCAGGATTTCTTCAATAAACACAAATATACATTTTTGGGCAATTTATTTCTTTTTCATGGTTGGTTGCTCAGTTTATGTAAGGCAACGTCGCAAGAGCTTTTAAAGTATGAAAATTTTTGTCAGTCTTAATCTCAAAAATACTTGTGGGTATATAAGTCATGGTGGTGTGAAGTGTCATACTTTATCTTAAAATAACTTGCATACATTGCTTTTCCTACTTCTTCCTGGGTCGCCTTATCCAGTCTATTTTTAAAATCGTCAAATATCATAGTTTATATTAAGCTGTTGCATACTTAGTGTGTCTCATAATATTGCCACTGACGCGGGAATTAACCAGGGTATTTAAAAACCGATCTTACTATTTAGCAATAAATGCAGGGCCGGCACACGAAAATCGATTACTTAAAAAGGACTTGTTCTTAATCCTGAAGGGCATTTAAAACTTTTCGTGCGTCTGGCCTGGCAATAAATGATCATTTTAATTCCCATTTTATGCATCCATAACTTTAATGAGTCACAACTCACCTCACAATTAATGTTACTTGCAGCACAGTAGGCGCCTCACCAAAACCCGGGCCGCCCCAATCTGTTTCATCACCATTTTGAATACGCAGTAATTTGAATTTTCCGTTTTCATATTTACCCTCTTCCACTTTTCCATATTGCCATGCCCTGCCGGTATTTTTGCCGCCTGGCTGAAAAGTAATGTGGCAGCCTGTACCAATGAGAATTAACTTATTTTCTTCTAATTGCACAACCATTATTTTGCCGGTTGGCCGGGTATTGGTCGGCACAGCATTTCCTCTTCCATTACCTCCAAAACTTACGATGGCCTTCCATGAACCTAAATCAATTATTTGCCCTGCAAAATCTTCCTGCTCTACAACAGCTTTTATTTTTCCATCATAACCCCATTGCGCCAGCTCCCTCATCATAGGGGCTGCCATTGCATATTCCTTTGCAAAAGGCTTTAGCCGTTCGGTTATTTCAGCGGGTGTTCTTCCTTCTCCGTTATCGTCAATGCCAAACGGTGAGAAGCCTATGCCTCCACGGGCAATCACTTCGTATAAATATTTTACTTTATCAGCGCTCAAGCCTGCCTCGGGTACAAAAAGGGCATTGCCGGCAAGGCTATACAGGTCTATCACCTTCAGGATTTTTTCAGTCCCGGAAATATAGATATCCGGCGCCAGCAGGTCAATGGCCGGTGCCGCAACTTTCCAGATTGGTATCACATTATCCGTAGGGCCGCCACTTTCGTAAGTATTTGCCGTAGGATTGGTAAGCGGATCACGCAGGGCAGCATTTACATACAGCGGAAGCGGATAGGCCGCTTTGCCGGCCGCTGCCACCTGTCCAATAAAACGGGCAACTGACCATGCCTGAAAATATTCATCGGCCCTGTCCCTAAAAACTTTTTGCCACGAACCTGTAGCCCCTGCGGGAACGTCTAACGCTTTAAGCAGGGAGGGTGTTAGCAATGCCGCAGGCACATCCCCTTCGAATAATTTTTGAGCAGCCGTTGAAAAATCTCTTACACTTCCCCATGCCCCGGGTTCATTTTCTACCTGCACCATAATTACCGTATGCTGCGGGTCTGCTTTCTTCAGGTACCTCATCACTGATCCAAAAGCCTTTACATCAGCATCCAGCGTAGCGTTAAAATTGGGTGAAGGCGAATCAACGGGCTTGCCGTTTTTGCCGGTTATATTTGGATACCTGCCGGCATCCATTTTCATCCATCCGGGTATGTAATGGTTACTGCCGTTCTTCCAGGTGGCAAACCAAAGCAATACAAGACGTACCTTATGCTGCCTTGATTGAACAAGTAATGTATCAATTAAAGAAAAATCAAACTTACCCTGTTCCGGTTCAACCTGCTCCCAATAAATGGGCACTTCCAAAGTGTTGGCATGCATGGCATTTAAGGCAAACCATACGTTTGGCAGCATTCCCGGCCAGCCACTGGAATTGTGCGCCTGCCCACCAAGAATTAAGAACGGCTTTCCATCTACCAGCAATGCATGCCTGCCACCCTTTTCAATAATCACGGGTAGCTGCCCCAAGCTTTTTGCAATAGAAAGAACAGGGAACGCTAAACACAGGAGAATTATTTTTTTCATTTTTATCGGTTTATGTAAGGATATTGACGGGGATCAGGTTTTCGAAGGGCGATCATTTTTTTCCGTATACCGACATGATATCCGGCACTTCATCTTTCGTAATAATTAAATCATGATCATAAAGATACTGCAGGTATTTTTTATCTACTTTTTTGATATGCTGGGTATGCCATTCCATCCACCACGACCACATTGCGCCTTTGCTCAAGCAACTGTCAGGGTTTGGCGGCGTGCCACATTCATGGTAAGTTATTGGAACACGTGTACCCGTAATTTTTTTTACTGCCTGGTACATTTCGGGCATTGAGCTATCGCCAACATTATAGGTGTCAGCGCCTGCAATATCTACATATTTATCACCGGGATACCAGTCTGCATCCGGTTTTCCTGTGTAGCAAAGCACCCATATCAGATTATTAAGCTTTCTTTTTTCCACGTAATAATCGTACATGGCGGCCCATAATTTTTTGAACTTATCAGCACCCTGCTTACCCCACCAAAACCAGTCACCATTCAACTCATGAAAGGGGCGCCAAAGCACAGGTACGTTTGCCTGCTTCAATTTTTCCAGTAAATCACCTTTCTTTTTAAGCTCTTCCCAAAAAACTTTGTGTTCTATGGTTCCTTCGCGGAAGCATTTATCGATATCTATTTCTTTTTTACTGTTTATATACCCTTCGCCAATACCGGGTGCGCCCATGTGCCACATAAGGGTAACAATACCGCCGCTTTTCCACCAGTCAATTGCCTCTTGTGTAACAGTATCATTGAGTTTATCATCAATGAAATCCAATCCTTTTATTGCAGGATCTTTACCGGTAACCTCATTGATATATTTGAATTCATCAAATCCCCAGCCTGAGTACATTTGACCGGAAAGAATTTTTTTGCCAAACATATCATTGATGTAAGCATATAATGCAAGCGCTTCTTTGGATGCCTTCTTATCAGATAGTTTCCCGCTTGTTTGAGCAGGAAGTATAAGTGGTAATGGTAATAGAAAAATAAAAAAAAGCTTTATTAGTTTATTGACTTTCATATTGGGTTTTATTGGTTTGGTGTTGCTATATGCAGTTGATATGTTTACAATTTAACAAGGCATTCTTAAAAGTAATAATGGAAAATTTTTTCATAATTATCTTCAGGCTTCAATTATCGTTGTGAATCATTGATATCGGGAAAGCCATTTTTATCCAGCATTTGAATAACGGTGGATGTACCGAGGTCCGGGTTTTCCCATGCAGAAAGTATCCATACCACTTTTTTACCCGGCGTTACTTCAAAAGCCTGTACACTGCCGGCCCATTCTTCGGTTTTTGTGTTCCCACCTATCCAGTTGCATATGATAGTATTACCATTGGCCAGCCTGTTAGCAGTTTGTGTATTGTATAATTTAAATGGTACATCAGCCTGGGTAAGTTCCCAAATTATTTTGCCTGCTGAATCAACTTCCCGGGTGTAACCACTCCGGTCGCCAGAGATTAACGTATTACCATTATGTAATCTTATGGCAGACCAGGGTGATTCCGCATTAACAGACCAGATTTCTTTACCATCCAGGGTATATTCAACAACCTTTCCTTCTGAAAGAAGCGGCACTACAATGGTGCCCTTTACAGTAAGCCTTACATGACGGAACTGCCCATGTGTATTTTTAGTGGTGGTAGGTATCACAATCTCTTTCAGGATTGTATTAGTGGCGGTATTAATGATCAATACTTTGGCAGGATTGCCATTAAGTACCATTAAAACACTGTCATTGCCAATGGGCACACAGGAATGGGTTTCGGTTCCAGGCAAACAAGTATATTTCCAGGTTATTTTTTTGGATGGTGTAATTATGCCTGCGCCGGACATTTGTGCATACACAATATTCCCATCGGGCAACATTGTTACATCATCAAATTCCTGGTTGGCGCCAGGAGAAGGATGTAATGGTATCGAATACTGCCAAACCACTTTTCCATCACGTACAACAGTCATCTTTTGAGCATCCGGATGACGGGTATCCCATTCGCCTGCATATAAAAACGATTTGCCTTTTAAGCCATTATCCGAAATTATTTTTCCGGTAGTGTCTTTAGCCTGGCCTGACGACGCCGCGGTAGTTAAAAAGAAGATGGTTACTAAAAGTAGCTGGTTGAATAATTTATTGTTCATATAATTTCATTAAATGCAGTTTTCCATAATAGTTTGTGCAACACTATGTCTTTTTTCTTTCTTCAAAGAAAAGATCTTATGACCGGTACAGGTTCAATAATTACGTTTTTTATGTGATCATAATTTTTATTCTTTATCAGAGTAATACGAAGTTTGAAAGCTTCCTGTCCCATTACAAAAGTTTGCTGGTCAATGGTAGATAATCCCGGTTATGTGTTCCCCGAACAAATCATTACAAAATCCAATAACCCCAAAATCTTCAAAAATTTTTATACTACGGACTTTCAATGCTTTTATTGCCACGTGCGCCGTGAAGTCTTCGGTTGCAAATATAGCTCCGCCGGATCAGGTAATTTTAAAAAACCGGCGATACCTCCTGGCAATTTTACAAAACAATTGACTTTATAATGCAAACAACCAAAAAAAGAAAGAAAGAAGTGGAATGGGCTATTGCTCATATTCCTTTTATCAGGATTTAAAAGGTATGTCATCAATGCATATAATGATCGTATTACAATTAACTTTACACTTGAAACATTATTATTAAACTATAACTCTTTACTGCCCGGATAAATGATCTCACCTCAAAATTCCCTGAAGTTATGCTTAGAGGATTAATAAAATTATAAACAATGATAAAAACAGGCCATGTCAATACTAAGTTTTATTGAAGAACCTATAAAAGCAAAATATTTTACTAAAGGGGAGGTTATTTACAACGAAGGTTCAATTGCCCAATATTTTTATGAAGTAAAAACTGGTGAGGTTAAGATTGTAAACTCCAATGATGATGGCAAAGATTTTATCCAGGCTGTTTATAAAGCCAATGAATCTTTTGGCCTGCCTCTACTGTTCTCCGGTAAAACTTATCCTGCTGCCGCTTTTGCACATACCCATTGTGAAGTGTTTATTGTACCCAAAAAACAGTTTCTTACCCTACTGGAAAATAATTATGACTTTCATTTCAGTGTCACAAAAATGATTAGTGAGCAGTTATTGTATAAAACAATCATGTTACAGGAAGTTGCCAATGAAGAAGGTGAACATTGTTTGTTAACACTCATACACTATTTAATAGAGCAAACAAAAGGAGCTAATGACACTTTGCATATTACCAAACAGCAATTAGCAAACATGACCGGCTTACGGGTAGAAACTGTTATCCGCATTATGAAAAATATCGAGGATAAAGGATGGATTAAAACAAGCAGAGGGAATATTGTTTGCAATCTTACAAATAAAACTCATTAACATCAGTATTAAAATTGGGATGAACCTGGCGTTTTAATTAAGTACCCGTGATTTTATTTATTTAGCCATCTCACCAGTATCCAGGATAATTGTATTACATCTTTAGTTACGAATGAAAGAAATTTTTTCATTATTTTTTTTTGTATGACATACATCATAAAGCATCCTTTTTATACCGCGTAAATTTGTGTTCTAAATTTATCAATCATGAAAGTATTAACAGCAGGGACACATGCTACATTTGACCATGTACATTTTCACCAACATCAAAATATATTAATTGGCATAAAAAAATGGGTTGAAGCGCAGGAGCCAATGTGGGATTATTATCGCTTCGGCATTGCAGCTACCGGCATATTTATACAGGTTACTGTTGCAGCGTTTATGATAGGCATTCTTGGTATGGCAGGAGCTTCTTTCTGGATATATGGTATTGGAATTTTCTTAGCATTTATATCAAATAGTATTGCCTTTGCAAGTTCTCCCATGCGTTTGGTATTAGGGTTATTTGTTGTAAGCATTGTGGTTAATTTTTCCTTGATTTTGTGTTATGGCATTCCATTATTATTAAATTAACGGGGATAATAGATTTGCGGTCAGGGAAAGTAGTAAAGGTTTTAAAATTATTGAGTACAATTTTTAAAATTTATTTTGCAATAAAATAATGAGAAACATATTCGATTTGCTTATTTATTTCCAGGCTTCTTATGCTGAACTAAATTCTAATCGGTTCTTTATTCCGTTTCTGATCCCTTGCTAAATGAAGGGCTTTATATTGTGCTATGGCCAATAGGGGATACTCATTTTTTTTTACAAGGTTTTTTTGGAAGGGTATTGCAATGACATGGATTGAATAAAAAAATAGTATCGGTAGTTTTTAATACTACTTCCTTTTTTAGCTATTAAGGTGGCCGATTGTTGTCTCGCTGTAACCTTTTTATTTTCTATACCTTTAATTGTTAACAGCAATTCATTGGTGACCTTCAATTTTGGTGCTATCAATATCGCGATAGAGGTCTCATAATTTAAAATGTTTTTTCAAACAATAAAACACATTTTTTACAGGATAAATTTAGTATACATGCTCAATCATACATTCATACCACCAGGTTCACCAGGTATACCTGCACGTTGGACATCCAGTGCAAAATCCGGCATCGGCAAGGCATTGAATCCTCTATCGGCGGTTAGTTTTACTATAAGCCATGGCATTGTAAATGAAGTATATTTTCCAAGAGAAGACCAGGCATGTACCAGGGATATGGAGTTGCTTGTAACAGATGGAAATAAATTTTTTTCAGAAGAGAAACGGGATACAAAACATACTACTATCATGCTTGCGGATGGGATACCCGCGTATCAGATTACCAACGAATGCCTGCAAAAAAGATATAGTATCAATAAAGAAATTATAACGGACCCACTGCGAAATACCCTTTTGCAAAAAATAGAATTTGTACCCGTGACAGGAGTAAAAAGCGATTATCATTTGTATGTATTGTTAGCTCCGCATTTGGGTAATAGTGGGGGGGAGAATACCGCCTGGGTAGGAGATTACAAAGGCTCCCCGATGATTTTTGCGGAGAGGAATGGTCTTGTATTGGCGTTGGCCTGTTCTGAAAACTGGCTAAAACGTTCAGTTGGATTTGTGGGTGTTTCAGATGGGTATAAAGATATTGAACAACACTACCAGATGGCCTGGGAATTTCAACGGGCAGAAAATGGAAATGTGGCGATGGTTGCCGAAATAGATTTAACGCAAATGAAAGATTCATTTATTTTGGCAGTAGGTTTTGGATACGATGCTATTGAAGCCGGGCACCATGCCTGGGCCAGCATTATGGATGGATTTAATTATGCAAAAAAACGATATACAGATGAATGGCAGCATTGGCAAAATTCGTTGGTTCATCAAGATGATTCAAAAAATAATTTAGGGAAACTCTCCCGAATCAGTGCCGCTGTTCTTCGGATGCATGAATCAAAATCCTTTATTGGAGGTACTATTGCCAGTATGTCCATCCCCTGGGGATTTTCAAAAGGAGATGATGATATTGGTGGCTATCATTTAGTATGGCCACGGGATTTGGTACAAACTGCAGGTGGGTTTTTATCCATGCAATCGAACGAAGACGCTTTCAGGATAACAAATTATCTGATGGTAACACAGGAGGCTGACGGACACTGGCCACAAAATATGTGGTTGTCGGGAAAACCAAATAGGCTGGGTATCCAAATGGACCAGGTGGCATTGCCTATATTGTTAATTGATTTATGCAGTTATAATGGTGCCTTAGATCCACACATGATTCACACCTATTGGAATATTGTAAAAAAAGCGGTTTCCTATTTAATCAGGTATGGTCCCGCTACCGATCAGGACCGATGGGAGGAAGAAACAGGCATCTCTATATTTAGTATTGCCACGGAAATATCCGCATTGCTTGCTGTAGCCGATTTTGCAGAAAAAAATAAAGAGCCGGCAATAGCTGAATATTGTCGGCAAACGGCTGACTACTGGAACTCCAATATTGAACGATGGACATATGTAACAAATACTGATTTGGCAAAGGAAGAAGGAGTGGAAGGGTATTATATCCGTTTAAATCCAACAAATATTGATGCAAACGAATTGGGGGAAAGAAAAATGAAGCTTAAAAACCATCCGCAAGATAAAGGCTGGTTGCCAATAAATAAATTGATTAGTATAGATGCACTGGCGTTAGTAAGGTTTGGGTTGCGGGCAGCAAATGACCCACGAATACTTAATACCATTAAAGTAATAGATACAAAACTGAAAGTAGATACACCGTTTGGCCCTTGCTGGCATCGTTATATTAATGATGGATATGGTGAGCATGAAGATGGCAGCCCTTATAATGGCACAGGTATTGGCAGAGCATGGCCTTTGCTTACC
>JBDTVX010000198.1:0-10843 GCA_040007015.1 Ferruginibacter sp.
GTAACTTACGCGGCACCTACGGAGCCAGCGCATTAAAAATAATGATTAAGTATGCAACTTCTTACATTACCATAGATCCCAATTTTTTAATTAATTGGCTTTAATTGAGTATAGAATATAAATTATTTTTCGTAGGGTACGCCGAATAAAGAACAAATGAAAAGGTGCCAGCCTGACTTCATCAGGCAGACAGGGAAGAACAAATGTTTATTAAAGATATGCTGCACCGCCTCCTCCCCCCTGGAGAGGAGGAAGGGTGGTGACGTAGATGGTAGCGATATGAACAACTCACTTTTTTACCCATTGTACAAGATAACTTTAATCTCATAATTGTATTTCAAAGATTCAACAAATAGAAAACCCTGTATCCCTTATCCTAATAGGATTTCATAGTTTTCTTGCTGACACTAACTATGAGCCCGGTGCTCCTCCGGGACTTAACTAAATGACATTGCAGTGAAGGGCCGGGGCAACATGCCCAACTAACAAAAAATTTTGCCACCTGGTTATATAGATTGATAGGATCAGTGCAGTAGATATGGAATTTAATGCCAACAGTGGGCAAAGGATTTGATGCCAAATTTTTGGTCGCAATGGCCTGTTCACAAACAGGGGATAAATTTTCATCCGGCAGGACCAACGCTACCCATTCGTTACCCACAAATTATTAGTCAGCAAAAAATACAAATTGTCCAAAATTGTTGGTATAATACTACCAGCGAACTATTTAAATATATAATTTGCCGAGGTGATGAAAGCCTCATCTCCCGTCAGCCAATTCCACCATTATACTGGAGTTATAACACGGCCCTTTAGGTAAGTGTTGAAGTGGAAGTTCCTCCTGCTAATTTAAATGCAAGCTGAATTTCCATAATAATCGCCGAAGGTAAATTATGACCTTCCCGAAAGTATAAGCCACCGCCAATACCAGTTTTCCGGATTTTTATATATTTCTTTTGTTCATCAGGAAAGAATAGTAAATGTCTTTGTTGAATAATATTTACTTCTTTCCAAAAAGTTGCTCTTTGAATTGCTGTTTTCAATGGATTGATTTATAATGCGAAGTTCACCTCTTAATTTAGTAAATCCAAGGTTAAAACACCATAAAATCATGTTGTTTTTCTTTTTTAAAAATTAGAGATATAAAAATCAGGACTGCGGTGTTTGCCATGTCTTTGTGACAAATGCAGCAATCTCAGACAAAATTTTGATTTTACAATTTTGCCCGGGGATCATACAAAAGGATAACAGCTAAACAAATTTCAATGGCCATTCGAATGGGTTTTTCTTTTAAAATAGTTACAATTCTTATGTCTTCATCATTGATTATTTGGTTCAAATACAGTGATCATTCGTAACCGGTTTTGGGGATTTGCCGACTTTAAAAACGCGGGTACATTTGCATCTAGGGTGGATGTCTGCGCCTACCGGACGGTACATCACAAGTTGTTGCTGTATTGTCAAATGATATACCTGGTATAAAAGGCAACTTAAATTATTTTTGGTTGTAAGCTGTAAAAATTGCTGATTTTTAATTTAACAAATTGATCAAAAAACACCCAACAAATTTATCATGAAATCATACCTTATGATCGCGAGATCATTTCCTGTTTTTTTATTATTCCTTATTTCTTCCTGCGCAACAACAAAAAATACAAAAGATATTTGGAGTAAAGGATTATTACAATGTGCCAATAATGATATGCTGAACAGCAAAAAAATATTATTTCTTGGTTTGTCAAATAGTTATGTACCAGGGTCGGTTTGGAGAACACCGGAGTCTGATATCTTTGAGCCTAAATGGGATTTGAGCGAAGCAATAACCGATAGCAATAAGAGATCAGCTTATATAAATTACGGGGTGTCTTTACCTTGTGATACAAAATTCAGTTCACAAAGCAAAAGTGACTTTTCTTTATTACTCAATACCATCACTAAAAGTATCGGGGGCCAGGCAAATGTAGATATAACCAGGGCCTTATCGATGAATGTTAGTTTTTCCAAATGGCGGCTTGATAATTTAAAGGAGATCCCTTATGAATCGTGGATCAAATCAAAAGCATCCGGAAAATATGGTAAGGATTTGACCAATGTGCCGGGTATTAATAAAGAGAAAAGAATTGTTATGAAATCTGCCATTTGGGTGGAAGGTTTAATTGTTGTATTAAAATTTTCATCCGGTTACCTGGATAATATTAAAGGCTCTGTTGATTTGTCAAAAGGACTTAAAATAGAAGGTGGCGCCGAATTATCTAAAAGTTCATCAGATGAAATATCTATTCAGTCCGGTAAGGGATTTTATATGGTAGGCACTTTCGCGGCTTTCAATAACGGGGGCTTTGGTGTGATTGCAAATTCAAATGATGAAACAGGTCTTGAAAAAGGAGAGATTGATGTTCCTGTTAACGCGGCAATAAAAGCAAAACCAGGTAGGTAGCATACTTTTTGTCCCGGCGGTGTTTTCGCATAATGATCTGCGAAGTATAAAAGAAACCGTCGCGAAAACCCCGCCTGTAAAGAGCTTGCTATTCGTGGTACGCCGCTGTTGCGTCTCCTGGCCAACAGCCGGAGATTTGCCATAAAACTTATAGAAATTTATTGAGGAAGCGGGCATCATAAAATATTACTTTAGTCCCGGCAGGGTTTTCCCATAATGATTTACAAAGTATAAAATAAATCTTCGCGAAACCCCGACGTCCGCCCTGCTGAGCCATTCGGACGAGTCTAAAAGAGCCACCATCACCATACGATATTTCCTGTAAACCCGGATAGTGTTACACATCGGGGTTTCCCCACAATATTTTCTACAATAAAAAGTTATCCTGGCGAAAACCCCGCCGGGATAGAATTTTTGCAGTTTATTTGAACGCTGCTTTCGGTTTGAGCAGTATAATAATAGGACTTGCTGTAGATTTGCATTATAATGCAGTGGGGTAACTCGATAAATACCTAAAAAAGACAAAAACTAAATCGTGGTATTTGAACAACTCAATGAAAGAATATCCCCGTTAATTCAGTCAGTAGTCAAGCCGTTGATGAAAGATTTAAAATAACAGAATAGTCATTCATAACCGCACCAACAACCCAATCGTGAAGAAATATGTTTATACAGCCATAGCCATTTTCCTGTTTTTATTTAATGCGCCTGCACAGCAAAAAAAGCCTGCGTTCCGCAATGCCGGATTGCCGTTAGAGCGGAGGGTAAGTGATCTGCTGAAACAACTTACCGTTAAAGAAAAAATATCGCTGCTGGGATTCAGAAGCGAGGCAGTACCCAGGCTTGGTATCCCTGCTTACAACTGGTGGAACGAAGCTTTGCACGGAGTGGCAAGGGCCGGTAAGGCCACCGTATTTCCGCAAGCCATTGCGATGGCTGCCACCTTCAATGATGGATTGTTAAATGAAGCAGCAAATGTTATTTCAACAGAAGCAAGAGCGAAAAATAACCTGGCGCTAAAACAAGACAGGCGATTGCAATATATGGGGCTCACTTTCTGGTCGCCCAATATCAATATTTTTCGGGATCCACGCTGGGGCCGCGGACAGGAGACGTATGGAGAAGATCCTTTTCTAACCGCCAGCATGGGTGTAGCATTTATAAAGGGGTTGCAGGGAAATGATAAAAAGTATTTGAAGACATCGGCCTGCGCCAAGCACTTTGCGGTACACAGCGGGCCGGAAGCAGGCCGTCATACTTTCAATGCAATTGTCGGCGAAAGAGATCTGCGGGAAACTTATTTATACGCCTTTAAAAAATTAGTGGATGCGGGAGTAGAATCTGTCATGTGTGCTTATAACAGGTTAAATGGTGAACCCTGTTGTACAGGCAATACACTGTTGCAAAATATCCTTCTTAAAGAATGGAAATTTAAAGGCCATGTAGTAACGGACTGCTGGGCACTGGAAGATATCTGGCTGCGCCACAAAGTAATGCCCAACAGTGTGGCAGTGGCTGCGGCGGCTATCAAAGCGGGTGTTAATCTTGATTGCAGCAATATGCTTCAGGATGATGTTATGAAATCAATTCAACAAAATTTACTGACGGAAAAAGAAGTGGACCATGCCCTTGCAGGCATCCTGCGTACACAATTCAAGCTCGGTTTTTATGATGCAGCTACTCATAACCCTTTTACCAAATACGGGGAAGACAGTGTAAGCAATTCCTACCATGTTGACCTGGCAAGAAGGATGGCACAGCAAAGCATGGTTTTAATAAAAAATGATAAATCCATTTTACCGCTTCACCAAAAGAAATACGGTGCCATCATGGTGGTAGGGCCTAATGCGGCCTCAACCGACGCTTTGATGGGTAATTATCATGGGGTAAGCGATAAAATGGTCAACTTTGTAGAAGGCATTGCGGCCGCGGTTAATTCAGGAACAAGGGTAGAATACGACCAGGGCTGTGATTTTACAGATACCGTTCATTTTGGCGGAATATGGGCTGCCGGCAATGCGGATGTAACCATTGCCGTTATTGGCCTTACAGCGGTATATGAGGGAGAAGAAGGCGATGCGTTTTTAGCCGAAGGCGGAGGCGATAAAAAAAATCTGAATTTACCCGCCAGCCAGATCGCCTACCTGAAGGCATTGCGTAAGGGAGTTAATAGTAAGCCGCTGGTGGTGGTAATTACAGCAGGCAGCGCTGTTGATGTTGCTGCTGTTGAACCTTATGCAGACGCCATCATTTATGCGTGGTATCCCGGCCAGCAGGGAGGCAATGCTCTGGCTGATATTTTGTTTGGAAAAGTTTCGCCTTCCGGCCGTTTGCCAGTTACGTTTTATCATTCATTCGATGATTTACCGGCTTATGAAAATTATTCGATGAAGGGAAGAACCTATCGCTATTACAACGGCAAAGTGCAGTATCCTTTCGGATACGGTTTAAGTTATTCCACTTTTGCCTACAAATGGCTGCAACAGCCTGCTGCCGGCTATTCAGTAAATGATACCATACGGTTTAAATTGAGTATTGCCAATACTGGCAATATGGATGCAGATGAGCCAGTGCAAGTGTATATTACCTACCCGCTGGCAGAAGGAATGCCGCTAAAGGAATTAAAAGCATTTAAAAAAATAAAAATTTTAAAACGCAATAGTAAAGAGGTCACATTTTCCATACCGGTAAATGAATTAAAGAAATGGGATGAAACAACCCATAGCTGGAAATTATACCCCGGAATCTATTCGGTATGGATTGGGAAAAATGCAACTGAATCATTGTTAATAAAAGAGTTTTCAATTCAATAGCCGTTTTTTGTTTCTAACTCCCGCTTCAAGAATCCACGGGTACATTTACAATCAGGTCTTCCACTTCATTGGCTGCAGATAGGTTGTTTAAAAATGAATTGTCTTTATTCCTGCATTCTTAGTACAACTCAATATTTTTTTATGGCGTCAGAAGAGGAAAGAATACAAAGCAAAACGAATTGTAAGCATTATACCCCGATGCGACGGACAAACTGATGAAAATTACCGGGATATCTTCTATTGCCATAGGGCTTAAAGAAGTTAACTATCAAGCTACCGGCGAGGGGTTTCCCGGTTGATAAAATGGAAATATTATTTTTACTAGTCCGTCAACAGCCACTCCTGATTTTTCTTTGTCATCAATGATCCATCGAATATTGGCGCTTTTTGCCGGCTGGCAGTACTTGCTTTGTTTCGTAACAATAACTTACCCAATATCACATCAGCATACTTTCATTTCAAGTAAAGAAAGTCATATTAATTTCGTAAAATAATCCAACTAAATCCATAAATCATCCACTAACCGCAATGAGCGATTAAGGTAAATTTGCCAATAATTCAATAACAATTTATTATAAATTCAAACCTTGCTGAATGAGAAAATATGATATAATTAAAGGGCGGAATGCCATTTTCGCAAAAGTCCTTTTTTTCCTCCTCGTAGTCTTAGCTTCCACCACTACCCACGCTCAAAAAACATATACCGGTAAAGTGCTCAATGCAGCTAATGAACCCGTGCCCAAAGCTTCTGTTACCATAAAAGGAAAATCGGGAAGCGGTGTTACTACCAGTGAAATTGGTGCGTATAGTATTACTGCAATACCAGGTGATATTTTAGTTTTTTCTTCCGTGGAATATCTGCAGGAGGAAATAAAACTGGGTGTTGACCCGGTTGTTGACGTAAGGCTCAATCATACTGTCAATAATATGAACGAAGTAGTGGTAGTTGGTTATGGAACGGTGCGAAGAAAAGATTTAACAGGAGCGGTATCAACGATTAAAGGCGCCGATATTAAAGCACAGGGTGTTAGTGATGTTACCAGGTCGCTGCAGGGGAAGATGCCAGGTGTTGCAATTGAATCTGCAGGAGGTGATCCCGGCGCCGGCACAAGAATATTAATACGGGGTGTTGGAACCCTGGGCAATGCCAGTCCCTTATATATTGTGGATGGTGTACAGGTCTCTAATATTAATAACCTGTCATCAAGTGATATTGAATCTATTGATGTTTTAAAAGATGCATCTGCTGCTGCAATCTACGGATCAAGAGCTGCCAATGGCGTTGTGCTTGTAACAACCAAATCCGGCAGATCAGGCAAACCTGTTATACAATTTAATACTAATATAGGCTCGCAAAAACTCTCCCGTAAAGTAGACGTATTAAATGCAAGTGAATGGGCAACTGTAAGCAATACGGCACATATTGCGGCAGGATTTACGCCGCTTGATATTGCGAAAAATCCGCAACAGTTAGGCGCGGGCACAGACTGGCAGGATGCTATTTATAGAAACGGCCTGGTACAGCAGTACCAGTTGCTTATTAGTGGCGGCAGCGAAGCAACCAAATTTAGTGTGTCGGGAAGTTATAACGACCAGGAGGGAATTGTGAAAGTAACCGGGTACAAAAGATATAATATCCGGGTAAAATCTGAAACATCCAAAGGCATTTTCAAGTTTGGGCAAACAGTAATGCTGTCAAGAGAAAAATGGGTAAGAATGCCGGGAGGCTGGGGCGGACAAGGCGGTAACCCTGTAGGTTCTGCAGCTAAAATGATTCCGGTATTTCAGATTTACGATACCAGTGCAATTGGAGGATATGCGGGCGCTTACGGGCCGGTTGTAAACGTAGCTAACCCGGTAGCGCAGTTGAATTTAGAAGATATTAACCGCGAATTAACAAGCGTGCTTGCAAATGCATACGCCGAGGCAACTTTATTACCCGGATTAAAATACAGGTTTAACCTTGGATACACCAATAATTTCGGAAGCGGGTACGATTACTGGAAAAGATATACCGTAGGCACTTTATTTGCCCATCCAACGAATGACATCAATCAAACTAAAGATCAGAACGTGCTGGTTTTACTGGAAAATACATTGAATTATGATAAGCATTTTGGGAAACATAGTTTGCAGGCATTGGCAGGGTACACTTATCAAAAGAACAGCTATAACTATTTATCAGCAGGCAGAACAAATTTGCCGGACGGTATCGATCAGGTAGATGCAGGAGCAGGCACCTCGTCTACAGGCGGAAATAAGATTCAGAGTACCTTATTATCCTTATTGGGACGTGTAATTTATTCTTTTGATAACAGGTATCTTTTAACGGCAAGTTTCAGGCGCGATGGATCTTCAAGATTTGGACCTGCTAATCGCTATGGTAATTTCCCTTCTGTTGCTGTGGGTTGGAATATATCAAATGAAGGTTTTTTTAAAGAGCTTGAAAGCCCGGTATCTACTTTAAAATTAAGAGCAAGTTATGGCGTGCTGGGCAACCAGGAAATCGGCGATTATCAATATAGCGCTGCTATTGCTTCCAATATCAATTATGTAACGGGTGCAGATCAGCACAAATGGTTTGGATCTATCCAAACTGCTTTCGCATCGCCATTTATAAAATGGGAAAATACAAAGACCACCAATGTTGGGCTGGACATTGGCTTGTTACGCAACAGGTTAAATTTAACCGCTGATTATTTTATAAAGCAAACCGATGATGTCTTGTTAAATGTGCCCATTCCAGGCTCCGCAGGATCCGTGTCTAATCCAATTGTAAATGCGGGAACACTTCGGAATAACGGGTTGGAACTGGGAATTAATTTTGGCGATCAAATAGGTAAATTAAATTACAATATATTTGGAACGTTTAGCAAAATAAATAATAAAGTAATAGCGCTGGGGACAGGCTCACAACAGATATTTGGCGGGCAACCTACCCATCACGGCGCCTCTACAACTTTAACCGAGGCCGGCGGCCCGATAGGTGGTTTTTTCCTGGTGAAAGCGGATGGAATATTTAACTCACAGGATGAGATAAATAGTTACAATAAAGGCGGAACGCTGATACAGCCAAACGCGGCTCCGGGCGATATAAAATTTTTAGATGCCAATAATGACGGACAGATCAGCGATGAAGATAAAGTTTATATGGGAAGCCCTTTTCCAAAATTTGAGTATGGTTTTGGGATTAATGCATCCGTATCCAACTTTGATATCGGCATGTTCTTCCAGGGAACCTATGGTAATAAAATATACAATGGGTTGCGCCAGGATTTGGAAAGTATGAGCCTTGAATTCAATTATTCCAGAACCACCTTAAATGCATGGACACCGCAAAATCATTCGGATATTCCCAGGGCTGTTATCAATGATCCTAATTTTAATGACCGGACCTCCTCAAGGTTTTTGGAAACCGGTTCTTATTTAAGAATGAAAACTTTGCAACTGGGATATACATTTCCCGCAAGCCTGAGCAAAGGAATTAAAGTTTCTTCTTTGCGTGCTTATGTAAGTGCAGACAACCTTTTTACAGTAACAAAATATACCGGGTATAACCCTGATATCGGCAGAACCGGAAGCATTTTTGACAGGGGAGTTGATTTTGGACATGTTGCATACCCGTTGGCAAGAACCATATCTGCAGGTTTCCAGCTTGCCTTTTAAAAACAGTTTTATAATTTAATTTATTTAAAGTGTCATTATGAAAAAAATATTGATTTTTGCCTGCTTCCCGGTTTTACTGTTAAGCTGCAAAAAAGATACGCTTAAACTTAATAATCCCAACCAGATAACTTCAGCTACTTACTGGCAAACTGAAAATGATGTATTAAGTTCGCTGGCCGCTACCTATGGATTGTTAAAAGACATTGACGGAGGCTTTTGGGGAGTAAGGGGTATTGAATTAGGCAACGGCAGGGGAGACGATTTTTTTATCCGCAATGATGTTGCTGATCTTTACCGGCTGTCAACTTTTACCAATACACCCGATAACGGTCCGTCCGGCAATCATTGGAATGTTGCTTACAGAGCTATTTTCAGAGCTAACCAGGTATTGGAAAACATAGACAAGGTGCCCTCTTTAAGTGCAGAAAAAAAGAAAGCATTCATTGCGGAAGCTAAGTTTTTGCGTGGTGTAAATTATTTCAACCTGGCAATAAATTTTGGAGATGCCCCCTTAATTTTAAAAGTTCCCCAGGTTAAAGAAGACTATTTTACGGCAAAATCTCCCGAAGCGGATGTGTGGAAACAAATACAGAAGGACTTTTCCGAAGCTGCAACTGATCTGCCTGTGTCATATCCTTCCGAGTGGGTAGGGCGTGCTACCAAAGGTGCAGCAGTAGCGTATCTTGGTAAATCTTACCTCTATACAAAAGATTGGGTAAATGCTGGATCTACATTAAAGCAGCTCACAACGGCTCCATTTAGTTATATATTGTTGCCAAATTATGCGGATAATTTTATTGCTGCTAAAGACAATAGCCAGGAATCTATTTTTGAAATTCAGGTGGAAGATGTTGGGGGAACCAACCCATGGTCAGGAGAAAATGCTAACCAGGCATTGGGTGTTACCACTGCACAGGAATTTGCACCTTCTGAAGTTGCTGGCTGGTTTGAAGTAAGTCCTACTGATAAATTATTCAATGAGTTTCAAAAAGAAAAAACAGTCGCTAATGATTTTGATCCAAGGATGTATGCTACCTTAGTTTGGGACTATCCGGGAGCTATTTTTTACAATCGTCCTTTCAGCAGTTTTAGCCTCACATTTGGATTTAAATCGATGTTTAAAAAATATCAGAATTACATGCAGAACAATGAGCTTGCCGGCTCCAGCGGAGCAAGTAATTACGCCTCGGGTATAAACGAAAAGGCCATACGATATTCAGATGTGTTGTTAATGATATCGGAAGCGCTTACCATGCAGGGCAAGCCGGCTGAAGCATATCCCTTTGTAAAACAGATCAGGGATCGCGCCCGCCTGCCTGTGTTGGCCGCGGGTTACACGCAAGACCAGATGATGGCAGAAATAAGACATCAGCGAATGATAGAATTTGCAAGGGAAAACCTACGGTTTTATGACCTCAAAAGATGGGGCCTTTTGCAACAGGAGATCACCAACAGTGATAAGGTAGGGAAGCAATTTTATGTAGCTAAAAAACATGATTATTTCCCCATTCCTCAAAGTGAAATTAACAGTAATCCATTAATGATCCAAAATCCAAACTGGTAGTATTTTTTGAGTACCAGTCCTGATCACATTCAACTGAAAGACCATTGTATAATAGAATTTTTATTTGTTTAGAGCTTCCTGCATACCGGTTTGCAGGAAGCTTTTATATTTAAAAAATGTTTGAATA
Organism: Ferruginibacter sp.; assembly: GCA_040007015.1. Taxonomy (GTDB): domain Bacteria; phylum Bacteroidota; class Bacteroidia; order Chitinophagales; family Chitinophagaceae; genus Ferruginibacter. Next base: position 10,608 of record JBDTVX010000198.1, read on the forward strand.
GCTCCGGTCAACATCTTTTAATGGGGAAAGATTTAAAAGTGCTATAATATTGCCTGTTTTCCGGTACGGCAAAGTCTGAATAGTTTATAAACCGGGCATGAATATTTGTCATGCCCCAGCGGGGCAATCTGCCTGTAGAAAAAAGTTTATATTTAGTCTTGCCATGGAGGGGCAACCTTTAAAACATAACATTTGTATGAGTGACACCTACACACAATTATATATCCAACTGGTCT
>JBDTVX010000199.1:0-10807 GCA_040007015.1 Ferruginibacter sp.
CTTGATTTTTTTTGTTTCTTTTTTTTATCAAGAAAAAAAAGAAAATGAAGCCTAATCTATTCTCAGCTTAGGTTTGCGAATGTTATACCTAATCCTATAAACTGAATTAACAATTTCTTTTGAAACGATTCTATTTGCAAATCTGAATATCAAAACAACTTTAATACATTGTGCCTGTTTAATAAAAGCCAACCATTTGATTTCAAAGCTACCCGTCGTTTCATGCTGTTTACTATTTACGTTTGCTCTGCAGGCGAGTGCGCAGGAGCACCTGCTCAGGGGTAAAATAATAAATGCTGCTTTAGAACCGCTTGCCTATGCTTCCATCAGCATTAAAGAGTTACAAACCGGCACCACAACTGACAATACCGGCAATTTTAAATTTCAGCTGGAAGCAGGCAAATACGATATCGTGGTTACCATGATGGGGTATAAAACCCAGGTGTTCACCATTACTATCGTCAAAGACTATACGCTGAATATAATAATGGAAGAAGATAAAACCAAATTGCTGGGAGAAGTACAAATTGTTGCATCTAAAAAGGACCATGCCGAAGAAGTTGTAAGGCGTGTAATTCGCAATAAGGCAACCCTACTTGATAACGCGAATACCTACAGTTGCAATATTTATATAAAAGCAACTGATGAGAACAAACGTATTCCCAACCCTAAAAAAAATATTACAGATTCGGCCCAACAGCAAAAAGCACTGGCAGCCATGAACATGGCGGAAGTATACCTCAAAGCCGATTATGCAATTCCAGATAAAATAAAAGAAGAAAGAGTGGCGGTAAAAATCAGGGGCAACAGTGAAAGCCTTTTTTATTTAACCACCACAGACGGCGATTTTAATTTTTATAAAAACCTGGTACAACTACCCGCGCTGTCAGCAATGCCGGTGCTGTCGCCCATCAGTAACAGCGGCCTGGTTGCATACAAATACAAAACGCTTAGTATCCGCAAAGAAAAAGGCCGCACGATCTATACCATAAAAGTAACGCCCACTAAATTGGGGAATGCATTGGTTACTGGTGAAATGGAGATCATGGACAGCGCCTGGGTATTACTCAGTTCGCGTTTTGAATTACCAAAATTTCATTTAACTGAGTATGATTATTTTTCGGTAAGCCAGCAATACGAATGGGTAAACAATAAGGCCTGGATGCCGGTGCGGCAGGATTTTACTTATCTTACAAAAGCAGGCAAAAAATCGTTCAGCGGCAGAACCGTTGCAGTATACAGCGATTATAATATTGATACCACTTTTTCAAAAAAACATTTTAATACAGAAGTAAGCGCTACTACCCTGGAGGCGTATGACAGGGATAGCAGCTTTTGGGAAAATGTGCGTAAGGAGCCGCTGACAGATAAGGAAGTGCGGTTTATCAATTATAAGGATAGCATAAAGAGGGTTCATTCCACTGCCGTTTATTTAGATTCCGTGGACCGGTACAATAACAAAATAACTTTAAAAAAGCTGTTTATTGATGGCGTTGATAATCATAACTGGAGAAAGGAACGGTACATGGCCTTTGCAACCATTCCGGATCTTTACCAGCCATTGCAATTGGGAGGTGGAAGGGTCGGGTATAATTTTTACCTCTCTAAAATATATAAAAACAAAAAAAATATTACACTCAATACGAGGATGAGTTACGGCATCAGGAATAAAGACCTGCAAGGCTCCATTGGTTTTTACAGGTTATATAATCCTTTCAGCAGGGGAGCCTATTTTGTAAATATTGGACGGGAATTCGCCCAAATATTCGAAGGAGATGCCTGGATCAATCAAATAAAGCGAAGCAATATTTATTTAAAAACAGGCGTTGAATTCGGGCATAGCGTAGAATTATTAAATGGCCTGGTGCTCACTAATAAATTTGAGTACACAGTAAGGCAAAGTGTAGCCGATTACAAAACCAATGACAAATATGATTCGTCCTGGATCGGAAGAAATCTTTCCAATAATGTAGCCATACCTTTTGATAGTTACAATGCATTTTATAATACCCTGGGGCTGGAATATACACCCCTGCAAAAATATATCCGGGAGCCAAAAGAAAAAGTTATCCTTGGCAGCAAATGGCCAACATTCGGGATAAGCTGGAGAAAAGGCATACCCAATATTTTGGGCAGCAAAATTGATTTCGATTATCTTGAATTCGGGATATCGCAAAAAATAAAGCTGGGCCTGGCAGGCGAATCGAGATATACTTTTATAAGCGGTAGTTTTTTAAGCAGGAAAGATCTACGGCTGGTAGATTATAAATTTATGCGTCGTGGCGACCCGCTGCTCTTTTCAAACCCTACGCTTAGTTTCCAGGCGCTGGATTCCACATTTCCTGCATTCAGGCGCTTTTATGAAGGACATTACCTGCACCAGTTTCACGGCGCTATCCTTAACAAAATCCCCTTGTTGAAAAAATTAAATTTACTGGAAGTTGCCGGTGGGGGAATATTATATGTGCCCGAGCGGAATTTAAAGTATGGAGAATTGTTTTTTGGAGTAGAAAAGATCATCCGTTTCTGGCGCCAACGGTATAAGGTCGGGGGATACGTAGTAAGCAGTTTTGCAAACAAATACAGCAACCCGATACAGTTTAAAATCGCCCTGGAAGTTTTCAATAAAAGAAAGAACAGCTGGTATTAATTAGCCAATTTGAAAACTCGAAAATGACTCAATGAAACCATTCAAACAATATGTATTTTTATTGAGCCATTGAGCAATTAAGCAATTTGCTAATTAATTCCCCACCCCCATTTTAAAAAATCAGGAAAGGCAGTTGCCCAGGTGGGCACATCATGTTTGCCATCTTTGAGTTCGAGATATTTGATATCGCCATCTGAATAACCTTTTGCTTTTAACGCTGCTATTAGACTAATGGTGTCATCAATCGCATCTATAATACCGTTGTTATTCCGGTCTGCAGTTTCGTCCTTTGTGCCCACTTCAAAATAGAATTTTAACCAGGGACAATATACCCCTTCTTTTACCTGCTGATGCATTATCCTGTTAACCGTTTCATCAAAATCTGCATCATCCTGGCATTTATCCCTCCACCAAAACGAGCCGCTAAAAACGCCTGCTTTCGTAAATTCCTGCTGGTTGTTCCAAACAATATCCATTGCGCTTAAACCTCCCAAAGAAAAACCCGCAAACGATTTTTCCTTAAAGGATTTTATATGAAAAATTTTCCTGATAAAAGGTATTGCTTCCTCAAAAACAAACCGATTATATAATGCCGCTTTTGCACCGCGTCCTTTATAATCGAGGTATTTTGCAGTACCATATTCATTCTTTCTGTCGGCAGAGCAATGAAATCCTACACACAGTAAGGGCGCTACTTCATGATGGTCATATAAATTTTGTAAGATATGTTCGAACCTCATCGTAATCAAATCCTGTCCGTCGTTAATTAATAGCAAACTCATCTGGTCGGTACTATATTCCTTTGAAGGCAGGTAACAGTCTACAATAACGTCTCTTTCTAAATATTCAGAACGAATTATATGATTTTCAACTACGACATCGGATTTCTTCCTGGTTGGCATAGCTTCAAAATTAAGAAAAGGTTTCGGGTTTACGGGTTTGGTTTTACGGTAGGGTTAGGGCTTAATGTTTAGGGTGTAGGATTTTTAGCATTGGGAATAGTTTTTCGTCTCCGAATACAATGTGGCAGCTTAATTTGAATGTGAAATACTTGCAGGCGCTTAAACCAGGGCAATAAAATTCGTGGGGTATTAAAATAAATGCGTCCAACCCCTACTCGCATTCCTATTTTGCTAATGGCTTCTGCCTAAACCCAAAAGCATCTAAGTATTATTTGGTTAATTACCATGTAAAAAATATATTTGAATACTATTGCTGGCCTTTAAAATTCAACAAACAATTATTTCATTATAAAAAGTCTTTTATGAAAAAAATCGGGATCTTACATGGAAAAGAAAGAAGTTTTCCGGAAGCTTTTGTAGCAAGGGTTAACAGCAAAAATATAGAAGGTATAACGGCAGAGCCTGTAAAGATAGACAAAGTAGTACAGGGTGAAAGCAGTGGTTATTCAGTGATTATTGATCGTATATCACAGGATATTCCATTTTACAGGGCATTTTTAAAGAATGCCGCTTTATGCGGAACGGCTGTTATCAACAACCCGTTTTGGTGGAGTGCGGATGAAAAATTTTTCAATAACTGCTTATCTACAATGATAAATGTCCCGGTTCCTAAAACAGTTCTTTTACCATCCTGGGACCTGCCTGCAGATACTACAGACGAATCGTTCAGCAACTTATCTTATCCGCTGGACTGGTCTGGCATCTTTAATTATATTGGCTTTCCTGCTTATATGAAACCGTTTGCCGGTGGTGGCTGGAAAAGTGTGTACAAAGTAACCGATATGGATGATTTTTTTGAAAAACACAAAGAAACAGGCGAACTGGTGATGATGCTGCAGGAAGAAATTGTTTTTGAAGAATATTATCGTTGCTATTGTATTGGCGGCAAATATGTACGGATCATGAGCTATGAACCCCGCAATCCGCATCACCTGCGTTATGTGGCAGACTTTAAACCTTCACAGGAAAAACTGCAAATGATGACGGATATCGTGTTACGGATCAATCAATATTTGGGTTACGATTTTAATACCGTCGAATTGGCTCTAAGAGATGGGGTTCCCTTTGCAATAGATTTTTGCAATCCTGCGCCGGATGCGGAAAAAACGAGTGTAGGTGAGGAAAATTTTGAGTGGGTAGTGGAGACCGCTGCTAACTATGCGATTGAAAAGGCATTGGCGCAGGTAGATCAACAGGATAATCTTACATGGGGCGAGTACATTAAAAGAAGTGCGAATAAACAGGCGCTTTATTAATTGATCATTGATAATTGATCATTGATCATTGGATATTTGATAATCTTTTCAATTCGGATAAGAATTGATAATGGGGTGATAAATAAACTAAATTATGAACGGAGCAATCAATCATGGGTTTGGTTTTAATGAACATGTAATCCAGTAATTAAAAAAATTATCAATTGCCCAATTTTCAATTAAACTTAAATCATTGAAAAATTATTTAACCATACAAAATGAAGATCTAAGTGAAATAAAAGTGGCAGAGCCCGAAAGTCCAGTTGGCTTTACGTATGCTGATTATTTAACCTGGAATTTTAAGGAAAGGGTAGAGTTGATTAGGGGGAAGATTTTTAAGATGAGCCCGGCTCCTACAATTACGCACCAAAGAATTTCGGGCAATATCGAAATGAAATTTTTAAATTTTCTGGATGGTAAACTTTGTAAATGTTTTCATGCCCCCATTGATGTTAGATTAAAAGGAAAACCATTCAGAAAGAAAAAATTACGGGATGATGAAATTACAACAGTAGTGCAACCGGATATAATCATTGTATGTGATGCAGAAAAACTAAAAGATAAACGCAGTGTAAATGGAGCACCTGAACTGATAATAGAAATATTGAGCCCGGGCAATACCAAAACGGAAACCAAATACAAATTTGAACTGTACGAAGAAAACGGCGTACTGGAATATTGGGTAGTTTACCCCGAGTATAAACAAATTTATGTTTACCTGCTTAATGAAAATGAAGAATATGGCAAACCGGTTATTTATGAAGCCAATGAAGATATTTCTTCTGTAGTTTTAAAAGGCTTAAGTATTCCGATGGAAGAAATTTTTAAACAGTAACTAAATTTTAATAAATCATTGATAATAGTTTAATGATTAATTCTTTCCATTCAGGTATCGTTGATAATGGAATAATAAACAAAATTACGCACGAAGCAATCAGTAATTGGTTCAATCAACTTCCGAAATGATGAACTGTTTGAATTAAGAATTATCCTGGAATTAAAAAAATTATCAATTATCAACTAATCAAACATGGCTAACATATCATTCAAAAATTTTACGGTGGGTGTAGAGGAAGAGTACATGGTAATAGATCCCATAACGAGGGAACTAAAAAGTCATGAACAGAAAATTGTGCAGGAAGGCCAAAAAATAATTAAAGACAAAGTAAAAGCGGAAATGCACCAGGCGGTAGTGGAAGTGGGCACTGATATTTGCCAGGATGTGGATGAAGCTTTTATGGATGTGTCTACCCTGCGCAAAACCATTAGCAGCATTGGCGAAAGTCTCGGCTTAAAAATAGGTGCTTCAGGTACGCATCCTTTTAGTCATTGGGAAAGTCAGCTCATCACCGATCATGTCCGTTATTTTGAAATTGTAAATGAATTGCAGGAAGCAGCCCGCAGCAACCTTATCTTTGGGCTGCATGTGCACGTAGGCATGGAAAACAGGGAGATGGCAATTCATATTGCTAACTCGGCGCGCTATTTTTTGCCGCATGTATACGCCTTAAGCACCAACTCACCTTTCTGGGAAGGCAGGCTGACCGGGTATAAATCATATCGCACCAAGGTATTCGACAAGTTTCCCAGGACCGGTATACCCGATTATTTCGAAAGCATAGAAGCATACGAAAATTATGTAAAGCTATTGGTGAAAACCAATTGTATTGATAATGCCAAAAAAATATGGTGGGACCTGAGGGTGCATCCATTTTTCAATACGGTAGAATTTCGTATCTGCGATATCCCGATGACTGTACATGAAACCATCGCCATCGCCGCGCTTTTCCAGGCAATATGTGCCAAGCTGTATAAATTAAGAAACCAGAACTTAAATTTCATGATGTACTCACGTGCACTAATAAACGAAAATAAGTGGCGTGCCGGCAGGTATGGTATAGACGGCAGTATGATTGATTTTGGCAAAGAAATGGAAGTAAACACAAGGGTGTTGATCTATGAATTGCTCGATTTTGTAGATGATGTAGTGCCACAATTAGGAAGCCGCCATGCAATCAATTATGTGCACAAAATACTGGAACATGGCACCGGCGCCGACAGGCAATTGAAAGTATATGAAGAAACGACCAGCCTGCCTGATGTGGTAGATTATATTCATGGGAATTTTCTGGCCGGATTGTGATATCACGGGAAGATCTGGTAAATGGAAAATGGTTTATCTAAGCTATTCCCCGTTTCTGAAACCAGCAAAGGTTGTCATTGCCCATTCCTGCCTTTTCTTCATTTTGTAAAGTCCTGCTTTAAGTGGATTCCGTATTTTAGTCGTATTTTCTGTCATTACCAGGGCATGCATGTATAAAAAATTATTAAATTTGCAAAATGAAAGCAATTGATACGCAAAGCCTGCGTGTTGCTATTTTAGATTTAAATAATGGTGTAGCTAACCAGGGTATGCGCTGCATCAGGGAAATTCTAAACCAGTATAGCGACCAAAGCAACCTTGATATAAATTGGGATGAGTTTGATGTACGTAAGAAAAATGAAGTGCCTGATTTATCTTATGATATTTTCATATCGAGCGGCGGCCCCGGAAGTCCATTGGAAAGTGAAGGAAGCGAATGGGAAAAATTTTATTTCAACTGGCTCGGGCAGGTGGAAAAATGGAATAATAATGAAGCCAATGTTCAAAAGAAATATGTATTTTTTATTTGCCATTCTTTTCAATTAATATGCAGACATTACCAGCTGGGTAATCTTTGCAATAGAAAAAGTACCGCATTTGGAGTGTTTCCCATTCATTTATTAAAAGATGGCGCTAAGGAACTTGTCTTTAAGAATATGAAAGATCCTTTTTATGCGGTAGACAGCAGGGATTACCAGGTAATAGAACCCCGGCATAACAAGCTACGTTCCATGGGGGCTACCATTTTAGCGATAGAAAAGGAGCGTCCGCATATTTTACTGGAAAGAGCCGTGATGGCAATACGTTTTAATGAGTATATGATCGGTACACAGTTTCACCCGGAAGCAGATGCTACGGGCATGAGCCTTCACCTGCAAACAGCTGAAAAAAAGAAAACAGTCATTGAAAATTACGGATTGGAAAAATGGGAGAGCATGATCAAACATTTGAATGATCCGGACAAGATCATGTTTACCTATTCACATATACTTCCCAACTTTCTTACGATTGCAATAGACAAACTTCAACCTGTTGAGATTTAACCCCACAAACAATTTGAAATGTGAAAATTAGAAAATGTGAAAATGAAGATCCAGTTTTTTCTGTTTTTCAAATTTGAAAAGAGACACAAGCATGACAGCCCTTTAACATTGATGCTAAAGTATGATTATTATGTTTATTTTTATCCTGCATAATCTAAGCCTTCATACAAATATCATCACCCATGCAAAAAGAATTACGCGAGCGGTTCAACAATAATTTTACCGAAGAAAAATACCAGGCTTACGTGGCGCAACTGGAAAGCCTGCATCCCGGCGCTTTGGATTTCAGAAATGCTGAAACACCCGTTTTTGTGCCAAAAGATTTTACAAAAAAAATGCTGGATACCTGTGAGGATATTATCGATGTGATCGTAGACCCCCGGTTCAAATCACTTACTGAACGGGCTATTCCAAAAGATATGATGGTATCCAATGAAACCGCTTATTCAGATTTTATAGCTTTTGATTTCGGAGTATGCGAAAACGAAAACGGGGAACTTGAGCCGCAATTAATAGAAATGCAGGGATTCCCAACCATCTTTGCCTTCCAGGCATTTCATACCGCTATCACTGGAGCATACGCGAACATGCCGGACACACATAGCGCTTACCTGAACGGGTATACAGAAGCAACCTACGTGCAATTACTAAAGGACATTGTTGTAGGGGGTATGGATCCTGCCAGCGTGATCCTGCTGGAGATATATCCTGAACAACAAAAAACGAGGATTGATTTTTATTGCACGGAAGACCTGCTGGGCATTAAAACTGTTTGCCTCACCAAACTTATTGGGGAAGGCAATAAATTATATTATGAAAACAATGGAAATAAAACCGAGATCAAAAGGATTTATAACCGCTTAATATTTGATGATCTTTACCAACAAAAAGACCTCGGCAATATTATTGATTTCAGCCATCCATGGGAAGTGGAGTGGGTTTCACATCCCAACTGGTTTTACCGGATCAGTAAATACACCCTGCCATTGATACGCAATCCTTATGTGCCCTCTACTTTTTTCCTGGATGAGATCAAAGAAATGCCTGCTGATCTTAATAATTTTGTACTTAAGCCACTGTTTTCATTTGCCGGGATGGGAGTGGTAATTGATATAACACAGTGGGATATTGACAATGTGAAAGACCCGCAAAATTGGATATTACAAAGAAAAGTAAAATACGCAGACGTAATTGAAACCCCGGGAGAGCCTGCCAAAGCTGAGATCCGTTTATTTTATTTTTGGAAAAAAGGCTGGGCCAGGCCGAAAGCGGTACACAACCTATCAAGGTTGAGCAAAGGAAAAATGATTGGCACCCGCTATAATAAGGATAAGGCCTGGGTGGGGAGCTCGGTTGCTTTTTTTGAAAAGTAAAACCATATTTACTACATAGTAACGTAGAAAACTATATTGCATGTGTACGTTGGGTTTTGACGACATAGGGACATAGGACACATGGATTTTCTGATACTCGTTTCTAAATACTGAAAACTAAATACTCATTTCTCATCTTTCATCACTCATTGCAATGAAACGCGGCCAATCCAGATTTAATTATTTCCTTAATCAACTGCAGTCCATATTAACTACTGCGGCCAAACAAAAAAATCCTGCCCTTTGGCTATATCGCAATGATGCCCGTACTCTTTTGTTTATGCTGGAAGCGCTGGCGAAAATGTATGCTGGTTTTCACAACCTGAAAAAATTTACTAAGATCAAGGAGCATTTTAAATTATTGGAAGACGGTTTGGGAGCAATAGATTATTATGGCACGACCGCCAGGAACCTGGCAAATAATAAAAAGATAGCGGCGCCGGTAATAACTTACCTGCAGGCACAAAGCAGGGAAAAGATCCAGGGTCTCAATGAGATCCTCGCAGAAAAAGACTGGCTTCTTCCGGCAGATAACCGCATCAGGAAAATTCAAAAAAAACTGGATAAAGCCGACTGGCTGGATGAGAAAACCGAAGTAAAAATGATGGATGAATTTTATGGCGAATCGATCTATCGTATCGTGGAATTTATCCTGGGTACCAATTACCAATTCGCCAATATAGAATCAGAGGTTCATGAATTGCGCCGTAAGCTGCGCTGGCTGAGCATTTATCCGCAGGCAGTACGTGGTGCTATACAATTAGGAAAAACCAGGGGCATCTCTAAACATCTGGCAAAATACTGTATCAAAGAGATCACCACGTCTTCTTTTAATAAAATGCCTGGTGCTGGTGGGGCTAAAAATACCCTGTTATTGGAAGAGCATTATTTTTATGCCCTGAGCTGGATGATATCGGAACTGGGGAAATTAAAGGATTGCGGTTTACATATCGTTGCTTTAAAAGAAGCGCTACAGCAAAATTCTTCTATTAGCGATGAAGGAGCATTAAAAAAAACATACCAAATGCTTGGTGTACAACAACCGAAAATGCAGGAACTATTGGATAAAGCCGGCAATGTCTGTAAGATCTTTTTTAAAGAACAGAACCTGGAGCACCTGGTAATAGGTATTCATCGGGCAAAATGAGCAGGGCGTGCAATAATTAAAAACCCCCAAATTTCATGGGGGCTTTTTTTATGCTCTTTGTTTTGCGGGGGCTTTTTTCTTCACCTTTTTTAAAGCGGATTCAATTGCCTTGCTTAATTCATCATAGGTTACCTTACCGGTAAAGCGCTCACCATTTACAAAAAAAGTGGGTACATCTTTAACACCCCTGTTAATACCTTCCCTCATATCTCCCTGTACCTGCCAGCCATAAG
>JBDTVX010000200.1:0-10795 GCA_040007015.1 Ferruginibacter sp.
TGATTATCCTTAAAGAACAGGCCACGGCCTGTTCCTACATACGCCCGTTCCTACAAGGCGACCTTTCCTACCTGCGGATATCCTTTCCAAAATTATTACCATCCTGATTATTTTCATCGTTGTCCCAATGCCATATATTATTGGCAATGTAATTACCTATACGGTTGTATGATTTTGAATCCCTAATGATATGATCATGAAATCTCGTTTGCCAGTCAAAGGAGGAATATCCATTTGCATTGCACCACTTTTTAACCTTCCCTTTCAGATGGTTAATAATCGATGACACTGAACCGGGAAATAAAGGTTGTAATCCTTTATGGGGTGCAATAATCTGTTGGAGAGGTGATTGTTTATTATTATAAAAAATTTCCTTAAATGGCAGGTGAAGGATCAAATGTATGTGATTGGGCATTACAACCGTTTCCCCTAATGTAACATCTTTATAAGTACCGGAGATAGATAAGATGCTATCTTTTACAAAAGAACCAACGGGAGTTAATTCAATAGCTACATCCTCTTTCGTTTGATGATTTTCCCAAAATGATGCACCCGGTTTTTTGTGCAAACAGTAATAAAGTAATCTCCCATGGCCGAATAATCATGACCGGGCAAACGGTATTGTTTGTGCTTTTTGTAGGGCATACGGTTTATTTAACATTCTCCTTTCATTTGCAGGATCAGGCTTCCGACTGATCTGGATTCATCATTACAATTGCGATTGGCGCATGTAGGAACAGGCCCTGGCCTGTTCTTTCCAAATGGCTATACCCCATCACCGGTCTGACCTTCGGTGCCGACCGGTTTTAGAACATGCCGTAGCCTGGTCTGGTTCATCGTTGTATTGATTATCCTTAAAGAACAGGCCACGGCCTGTTCCTACATACGCCCGTTCCTACATACGATTGTTTTTACGTACTCATATTTTATATATGCCTGTTTCTTCACCGCCAATCTCCGCGCCGGTAAAAGTTCCACACCCGATAGCTATCGGGTGGTATGCCGTACACGGGATACAAACCTTCCAGACTGCGTCAAGCAGGCAGGGATGTCTAATTGGCAAACAAATGCCTGTCCCCAAAAAGATTTAAGAAGCCAGTTTACTTTTTTTATACCCGTATAAAAAGTAAATAACCAGCCCGATGGCCAGCCAGCCCAGGAACCATGCCCAGTTGCTTTTAGTCATGCCTGTTAGCAGGTACAGGCAGGTGATTAATCCCATCAGCGGTATCAGTGAATATTTTTTTATACATGTAAAGATGGCAAGCAATATTGCACATCCCCAAAAAATGATCAAAGTAATATTAGGTGTTGCTGCATCCATAAAACTGATCTTTCCTTTCGTATAATCGTCGTTTGCGCTGAAATCAAAACTGAACATATTGGCAAAATAATTCTTTGATAAACTGGTTGCCAGCAGCATTGAACCGATTACGATCAATGGAAAAATGAACCTCCCATTGATGTAGGGAAGATGAAATTTTCCGGTTTGCTTTTCCTTTGCCGGTATCAGCAATACCCCTCCGCAAACCAGCACAAATGCAAATAAAGTGGCGATACTGGTGAAGTCGAGCACAAATGTTTTATCGGTAAATAAGATAGGTACACCTACCACCAAACCTGTGATAATGGTAGCAAAGGAAGGTGTATTATATTTTTTATGGATCTTTTGAAATACGGGCGGCATCAAACCATCCCTGCTCATGCTCATCCAGATACGGGGCTGGCCCATTTGAAAAACCAGCAACACACTCGTCATGGCAATTACAGCCGCGATAGCTACAAAGAATTGCATCCAGCCCACGTCCAGGTTTTGTTTTTCAAAAACAAAAGCGAGCGGATCACCAACGCCTTCAAATTTGCGGTAATTGACCGCACCGGTTAAAACCAGGGTGAGCAAAATATAAACGATGGTACAAATCACCAGTGAAAGGATCATCCCCCTGGGCAGGTCGCGCTGGGGATTTTTACTCTCCTCGGCAAGCACGCTTACCGCGTCAAAACCAATATAGGCAAAGAATACACCGCTCACTGCCGCCATCACACCGCTAAAACCATTTGGCATAAACATTCTTACGCCATCATCATTGGCAGGCGTCCAGTTGAAAGTGAGTCCTTTTGAAAACACAATATACCCGCCTACGATTATCACCAGCGACACCACGATCATTTTCAGTATTACCATCACATTGCTGAAGTTGCGGCTTTCCTTTATACCACGATATACAAGCATGGTGATGAGGATATTGATGATAAACGCGGGCAGATCAAAAATGATCCGCAGACTGCCGATCATGGGGGCGTTGTTCCACGCATCGAGCACATCTTTATCGGTATTCCCATTTTTCAATAAATCCTTTACTTCCATATAGCTGGTGCACAGGTATTGCGGAATATGCACATTGATCTTCTCCAGGAAAGACGTAAAATAATCGCTCCAGCTATAGGCCACATAAATATTGCCGATGGAATATTCCATGATCAATGCCCAGCCAATAACCCATGCAAACAACTCGCCAAAAGAAGCGTAGGCGTATGTATAAGCACTACCGGCAACGGGTATGCGACTTGCAAACTCCGAATAACAAAACGCAGTAAATGCGCATGCAATGGCGGTGATAACAAATAAAATCACCACACCCGGGCCCCCATGAAATACAGCGCCGCCCAAACTACTGAAACTACCTGCACCCAAAATAGCCGCAATACCAAAGAAGGTGAGATCACGAAGGGAAAGCACCCGTTTTAGTCCGCCACCAGGGTGCGTATCATCATCGCCTCCTTCCGCTAAAATATTTGCAATCTTCTTTGTTCGGAATAAAGATTTGGACATGTTGGCATTGGTTTATGAGAAAGGAAATTAAGGAAAATTTTTTACTGAACACCAAATGACGAAGAAAGAAGCGAATTTAAGACTGTAATTATTTTAATCTTTCTTTAACCCCGCAGCGGCTTGGCCCCATTGCTGGTTCTTGCAAAGGATCATTTATCCGCTGGCAGGGTTGACAACCGCAGATGGGGATCCCGCGGTTTATTAAAGGTTAAATAAGAATGTAAAAACGTATTTATAAATGGAAGAAACAATCCGTATTTAGTAAAAACTAACTTTCCCTTTGAATCAAATATTCAGCCAGTTCTATAAGCGGTTGCTTACGGACCGATAATACAGCGGTATCCTCAAGGTGCTGCAGGGCGGTTTGTAGATATTTCTCTTTTAGTTCCCGGGCCCATTCATCTATTTTGCAATCTTTGAAAATTTCCAGTACCCTGCTTATTTTTTCTTCCTTATTTAGAAGTTCATTGCTCATCAAAGCCGCAAGTTCTTTCTTTTGAATATCCGAAGCAACATCCATTGCATGGATCAGGAGGAATGTTTTCTTATTGGACATGATATCTCCTCCCACCTGCTTACCAAATTTACCGGGATCGCCAAATGCATCCAGGTAATCATCCTGTACCTGGAAAGCGATGCCGAGGTTTTTCCCGAACTCATATAAATGTTGCTTATTGCCCCGGCCGGCTCCTCCCAATATTGCTCCTAATTGTAAGCTGGCGGCCAACAACACAGAAGTTTTCAGCGTGATCATGTTTACATATTCGTCAAGGCTTACAGAAACCCGTTTTTCAAAATCCATGTCCAGTTGCTGACCCTCGCAAACCGCTTTTGCCGTATGGTTGAAGAGATAAATTATTCTTTGCAAATAATCCCGTTTTATTTTATTCAGGTATTCGTACGACTGTACCAGCATTACATCTCCTGCGAGTAATGCAGTTGATTCGCCGTATTTGGTATGCACGGTTTCCTCACCACGGCGCAGCGGGGCTTTATCCATGATATCATCATGTATCAGGCTAAAATTATGAAACAGCTCAATTGCGGTTGCAACATCATATGCATCGGGGATAATTTCATCAAACAATTCATTCCCCATCAAAACAGCAACCGGCCTGATCCTTTTACCGCCTAGCTGTAAAATGTATTGAGCAGGATCGTACAACGTTGCCGTATGGGCAGGAAAATGCCGTGTATTGAATTTTTCTTCAAATATTTTTGACAGTTCTGTAAAAGAGTGCATAAAGTAAACGGCTGTATTGCAGAATAGCCGGATTTTCGGCAACCTGCGTTTGATAATTATTTTTTCTTTTTTGTAATCCCTTTCGCTTTTGCAATATTGATCGCCGGTTTGCCTTCATCGGGAACCCAATGGTAATCCAGCTGACGTTTTTCCAAATTAGCGGCTACCACTTTTATCTTTACAGCGTCACCCATCCTGAATTTCCTGGCGGTACGAATACCTACCAAGGCGTAATCTGCATCATCCAGCTTAAATTCATCAAATTCTGCCAGGTCCCTTACTGTTACCATGCCTTCACATTTATGTAAAACGGTTTCCACGAAAAACCCGAAACCCGCTACACCACTTATAATGCCATCAAATTCTTCACCCAGGTAATCCTTCATATATTCCACCTGCTTGTATTTATTACCCGCTCTTTCCGCTTCCATTGCTTTACGTTCCTTATCGCTGCAATGCTTACATTTTTCTTCCATTTTTTTATCCGGCTTCAATTCTTTATCCAGGCATTCCTGCAGTATCCGGTGTACCATTACATCCGGGTAACGGCGTATGGGCGAAGTAAAATGGCAATAATGCTCAAAGCCCAAACCATAATGGCCAATATTTTTTGAAGTATAAATTGCCTTTGCCATGGTACGGATACCCAATTGTTCCAACACATGCTGCTCTGGCTTCCCACTCACATCTTTCAGTAAATTATTAAAAGATGCGGCAACGGCTGCCTCATCATGGATGTCGAAGGTATAACCGAATTTTTTTGCAAATGCCGCAAATGGCTTCAGCTTTTCATCATCCGGCGTATCATGAATACGGTATGGAAAGGGAACCGGTTCTTTATCGATCTTTATCCTGGAAACATACCCGGCAATGGTTCTGTTGGCAAGCAGCATAAACTCTTCTACCAACTTATGGGCATCCTTACTTTCCTTTACAACAATACCAATTGGCTTGCCCTTCTCATCCAGGGTGAAGCGCACTTCCTGAGAAGAGAAATTGATGGCCCCGTTATCGAACCTTTCTTTTCTGAATTGCTTTGCCAGCTCGTCCAATAATAAAATGGCGCTATGATACAGGCCATCCTTGCTTTCGATGATCTGCTGTACATCTTCATAGGTAAACCGGTGATCGCTATGGGTGATTGTTCTGCCGATCCACTTATGTTTTATTTCTCCCCGGTTGGTGATCTGGAAAATCACCGAGAAGGTATATTTATCTTCATCCGGCCGCAAAGAGCAAAGCTCGTTGCTGATCTTTTCGGGCAGCATCGGGTTTACCCTATCTGGTAAATACACGCTGGTGGCCCTTTCATAAGCCGATTTGTCTAAAAGACTATCTGGTTTTACAAAATGGCTTACGTCGGCGATATGTACGCCTATTTCGTAATTACCATTGTCTAAATTCCTGATCGACAGGGCATCGTCAAAATCCTTTGCATCCACCGGGTCGATTGTAAAAGTCAGAATATCCCTGTAGTCTTTTCGCTTTTTGATCTCTTCGCGTGTAATCGTTTCCGATAGGCTCATTGCTTCCTCCATCACGGCCTCATCAAATGCAAGGGGAAAACCGGATTCAACCAGTATCTCCTTCATGGCCATATCATTTATATCTTCCGACTTTAATATACTTACTACCTCGCCTTCGGGCTTTTTTTCTGTCTTGGTCCATTTTACCAGGCGGGCTACCACCCTGTCGCCGTTAACAGCGCCATTCAATTTTTCAACAGGAATATAAAAATCCGGTATCGGCTTTTCTGTTGCCGCTACAAAAAATGCTATATTTTTATTTACCTGCACATTGCCGATAAAAGTAGTTCTGAGGCGTTCAGCCACATCCGTTACCTTACCTTCCGTGCGCCTTCCCCTGCCATTGTCTTTGTTGATCTGCACCCTTACCGTATCACCATGAAATGCATGGTTAAAATCGTTGGGCCTTACCACAATATCCCGCTCTTGCCCTTCTACTACCACATACCCCATACCGTTCCGGGAAATATCCAATTTACCTGTAAGCGATAATGAGGGTGATGATTTTTTTTCACTTGATTTTTTGTCTTTACGCATAATTAATTTATTCATTTTCAATATACCAACATCCCATTCTTAGTTCCGTGGCTGACTTATAAATTGGGGAAAGGTAGTTAAGCGCGGTAAACGCTTTAGCCTGCTAATCAAATTTTACTCTTTTATCCATGGTTCAGTCCTTTTACTAGTGGGCAATAATACCAGCATGGTGTAGTCTTTATTTAAGCGCAGACTTTTAATCGTATAATTGCTCAACCATTAGTAATGAGGGAATGGAGGAAGCAATAGTAACAATTTGCAGGTGCAAGGTACAACTTATTGCTGCATTTGATAAAACTCGCCGTATCGAAAGCCGGGCTAAGATTTATGGGATTGGAAGATGACAGGATAAATGAATCGGAAAATGAATTCCCATTATTACTAATACCGGATCGAAAAATTCCTAAACTTGTTTAAATCAAAATAAGGAGTAGATGATGAATGCATTAAAAAAAAAGTGATTTCAAATTGTAATTTTAAAACAGGCTAAAGAAATCCTTAAATCCTTTAATCCTAAAAATCATAGTAATCCTTAACTTTAATAAAATATTTCATATACGGAAAATTACGAAACCGTAGCAGGTTCCTTAGCTGGTTTGAAAGCCAACGGTTATGCGCTCGATTTTAACATCGTATTTGATAAAATAATTTGCAGGGAAAATGGACTTTGCCTGAATCCGAATGAGTTTGAAATTGTGCAAGTGTATCGTTTTGAGGGAGATACCAATCCTGATGATGAAGATATAGTGTATGCTTTTGAATCAAAAGATGGTACTATAAAAGGGAGTATGACCAGTGCATATGGAGTTTATGCTGATACTGTCAGTACTGAAATGATACAGAAATTGACCATGCATCAAAATTAACTCCCGGTGAGTCACCCTTAGGGGGTGACTCACCGGGAGTTAATTAAATCAAACCACAAATCATTAATTATGCCCCATACAATTCACAGAAGAAGATTTTTACAGCTATCCGCACTTTCCGCGCCTTTATTTGCAACAAAAAACAGTTTTGCGACTGGTTTTAATTTGCCTTTGGTTCCCATTGTAATTTCCACCTGGGATGGAGGCATGAAGGTGAATGCCGAAGCATGGAAAATATTATCCGCTAACGGTAAAGCCATAGACGCAATAGAAGCAGGCGCAAGGCAAATTGAAGATACAACGGACTGTTGCGTGGGATTAGGCGGCAACCCCGACAGGGATGGTATTGTTACCCTCGACGCGTGCATCATGGATGAGCATTCCAATTGCGGCGCTGTAGCGGGTTTGGAGCAGATCAAACATCCTATTTCGGTAGCCCGGAAAGTGATGGAAAATACCCCGCATGTTTTACTGGTTGGTAACGGCGCTCAGCAGTTTGCCATTGAAAACGGGTTTACAAAAGAACCCGCCAAACTTTCCGACAGCGCTGAAAAATCTTACAAAGACTGGTTAAAGACGAATGAATACAAGCCGGTCATTAATATAGAAAATAAAAAAGGAAGCAATGGCCCCTTTGCACCTGATTTTTTCCCCGACGGCACACCCAATCATGACACGATGGGATTGCTGGCGATGGATTTAAAAGGAAACTTATCCGGGGGCGTAACAACCAGTGGAATGGCATTTAAGTTACATGGCCGTGTGGGTGATTCCGCCGTGATCGGGGCAGGTTTATTTGTGGACAATGAAGTGGGTGCGGCTACCAGCAGCGGGGTGGGTGAAGAAGTAATTCGTATCAGTGGTACTCATCTTGTGGTGGAATTTATGCGACAGGGCAATAGCCCGGAGATGGCTTGTAAAAAAGCGGTGGAACGTATTGTAAAAAGAGATCCGGAAAAAGCAAAAACTTTACAGGTAGGTTTTTTAGCCATGAATAAGAAAGGGGAATACGGCGCATATGCCATCCAGAAAGGTTTTGTATTTTCGGTGAAGACCAATCATGAAAATAAAATTCATGCCTCGAAGTATGTTTTTGATTTGGGGGTTCGGTGATGATTGGTGGCTGATCGTTGGTGGATGTTGGCTGGCCGTTGACCGCTGAATGTTGGTAGTGGTTGATTGTTGATTGCGATCGGTTTTTGTTTCCAGTCATTATTCATTATTTCTTATCGCTTTCTAATTCTTAATCCTCATTATTCAACATCAACGAACATCAACCACCAACGATTAATAAGCAAGCAACAACCTACCACCAACAATCAACAATCATCGAACAACGACCAACTACCAACGAACAACAACAACCCTCAACCCTCAACCATTATGACACCCACACTGGAAGTAATCGGCTTTAATATGGAGAGTTGCATCATTGCACAATCCGCAGGCGCATACCGTATTGAGTTATGCGATAATCCCGGTGAAGGTGGTACTACACCATCGTATGGATTTATAAAAGCAGCAAGAAAACTACTCACCATTGAATTGTACCCGATTATCCGGCCCAGGGGTGGTGATTTCTTATTTAGCCATACTGAATTTGAAATGATGAAAACCGATGTACAGCTATGTAAAGAGCTCGGATGTGATGGCGTAGTGATTGGCATGTTGCATGCAGATGGAACGGTTGACAAAGAAAAATGCAAATACCTGGTTGATCTTGCATACCCGCTGGGGGTAACGTTTCACCGGGCTTTTGATAGGGCCAGTGATCCATTTAAGGCTTTGGAAGACATCATATCAACTGGATGCGAACGGATACTCACCAGCGGGCAAAAACCAACGGCATTGAAAGGGGCCGGCCTTATAAATGCGTTGATTCTGCGGGCAGATGACAGGATCATCATTATGCCGGGCAGTGGTGTCCGTTCCAACAATATCGTATCCATCGCTGAAAAAACGGGAGCGAAAGAATTTCATACTTCAGCAAGAATTTTTACAGAAAGCAATATGGGTTTTAAAAATGAATCGATGAATGAAAATTTAAGATCAGTGGTAACAGATGGCGATGAAGTGAGGAAGATAATTGAATTACTAAATCTAAAGTTATATGTTGAATAAATTGTTGTCACGAATGAATCACCACAAAAATTTTTACTAAGATTTATTACCTAATTCCTTTACTAAAAATAAATGGAAGCGAAAATATTCAACCTGAGAGCGGAAATTTTAAAAGAGCATTCCAAAGCCCAATGTAATAAGATTGTGGAATGGGTTGGGGCCGGTCAAAAACGTTTTGATAAATTATTTGACCTTTTTCTAAACGATGAATACCGCGTAACCCAAAGAGCCGCATGGCCCCTAAGTTATTGCGTATCCGCCCATCCATATTTCATAGAAAAAAGATTCCCGGAATTTATTGAAAATTTATATAAGCCCGCCATTCATGATGCCATCAAAAGAAATACCGTACGGATCTTACAGCATATCGATATCCCTGAAAAATACCAGGGAGACGTAATGAATCTCTGTTTTCAATACGTTGAATCACCCACCGAAGCCGTTGCCATCAAAGCATTCTCCTTAACGGTATTGGGCAATCTTGCAAAACTATACCCTGAAATTTTACCTGAAATAAAATTACTGATCGAAGAACAATTGCCTAATCAAACAGCGGCATTTAAAAGCCGGGCAAAGCAATTGCTAAAAGCGGTTGGTAAATCGTAGCTTTCTTTTTTTACCGATACTGATGGCAGAGCCTTCTGCAACAATGACAGCATTCGGATCCATCGTTTGCAATTTTGAAAAATGGTGGCCATACAAAGCGGCAAAATCACAATCAATGGTGTAATTTTTAACATTAAATATCTTCCATGCCGGATGTTGGACCGGGAATTCGAAAGTAGTTGTGTCGTTGTATTTTGAGTATCCCCAATAATGCGCGGCTATAAATTCTTCTTCACTGCCTGGCAGAATTGATGTGGCGGATTTTTCGAAGGTAGCCGCCATACGGTTCCATTTATTATGATATTTCCAATGATAAGATAATTTAATTTCATCCGCGGTTTCTTTTAAAAAATGTTTCATCGGCATGGTGCTGTATTTCTCATTGTAAACCGTATTGGCAATAATAGCGATGGCTGGCTTTGGAACGATCTCTTTTATAAAGACCGTACCTCTTTTCCATTCTCCCTTATCATTATACCGGACATAAAATCGAAGATTTACTTCTTCAAAGTTTATGTGAAAAGGGATCTTAAATCCCAGTACGCGGGTGTTTTTAAACATGAAGCCAACCAGGCTTAGATATGTATTGCCATTATAAAAATCCAATTCTGTTTTGCCAGGCAGGTAAGGCAAAAGATCAGCAGGATCAACTATATAATTAGCCATTATTAAATTCTTCCATTCAGCCGTTAAAAATTCAGATCGCATAATTGAAATGGTGAATGGTCAATCGTCAATCGTCACCGGGCTACAGCCCTATCGTTTCGGTTTTTGGTTCGGCAGGCCTGGGTTCCATTACCCTGGGTTCAACCGGCTTTGTTTGGGTTGATATTGGCGTAATCCCGCTTCTCAATTTGGTGATCGCCCTCATCGTGGCGGGCCTTGTCGTCGTGATTATCGGTGAAAATCCGTTTCAGGCTTTGGGCATCATGCTCGACGGTGCCATGGGCTCGCTCAAGGGCTGGAGCTATATGACCTATTACGCCACCAACTTCATTTTCACGGGGTTGGCGGTGGCGGTTGCCTTCCATGCGGGCCTCTTCAACATCGGTGGCGAAGGCCA
>JBDTVX010000201.1:0-10757 GCA_040007015.1 Ferruginibacter sp.
AAGATGCGGATGGAAATATTTTTCCGGGTATGCCTCCCCGGCTGGTTTTATCAACTGATTATGATGGGGATGAATCCGGTCACCTGCGGGACCTTGCGACAAAATCACCAGGTTTTCTTGACAAATTGTATGCTTATTGTGAAGGTTATCCCGATCCGGCTGCAAGAACGCCAGCCAGCAGGGAGGCCTATCTCTCTAAGAGCCGGATTAAATCTTCGGCATTTTTTGCCGGTGCTCCGGGAAGAACATTGCAGCAAATAAAAAAGGAGAGCGAATTAAGAAATTATATCTGGCATTTTATCCATACCGGTAACTGGAAGAATAAAACTGCTGCTGAAATACATAAGACTATCAAAGAAAATGTAATGGCAAAAACCGAATTTCAATGGGCTAAAGAAAAGGTACGCCTCGGCTCAGAAAACTGGCTGGGCATGGCTTTGCTGGGAATTATTTTATTGGTATTATTACCGGTTGTCATTATCTGGATCATTATTATCCATTTTGTGCATGAAACAAAAGATAAACCGCTTGGCCTTACCCCGAGCCAGATAGACGGCGCACATACAAGAAAGCTGGAAGAATACGAGGACCTCCATAATCAAAACCAATTTACACAATTCTTAATAATGAAGCCCGGAAAAATGCGGCTGATCACTTTGCAGGGATTGATGCTTTTTGCAAAAGCGCTTATTGATAACCTGTTTGTAAAAGGAAAGCTGATGGGTATCCCTACCATACATTTTGCGCGGTGGATAATGATGGATGATAATAAACATATGTTATTCTTCAGCAATTTTGATGGAAGCTGGCAACAATACCTGGGTGATTTTATCGATAAATCCGGTTGGGGATTAACAGGTATCTGGAGCAATACGGTCAACTTTCCAAAGACGAATTTTTTATTTACAGGGGGCGCTTACGACGCCGAGCATTTTCTTGCATGGAGCCGGTATTATCAAATACCAACGGCGGTATGGTATTGTGCCTATCCCAATCTTTCCATCAAAAATGTGATGAACAATACCTATATAAGAAATGAGCTAATGGAAACCCCTTCTGAACAAACTTCACAAAAATTCTTAAAAAGATTTTAAATACATACCAACATGGAAACATTGGAACTTGCCGATATTCAAGGTTATATTGTTCGTGGTTATAAACACATGAAGTATTCACGATACGTGTTTTTGAAAATTACCGACCCTAAAGCAACAAAAATGTTCATCAGGGATATAAGTGGAAGCATTACAAACACCACACATTTCCCAACAACAAATTGTTTGAATATTGCTTTTACCGCAGCAGGTTTACGGGCTTTGGGAATGAATGAAACCAACTTAAAAAACTTTTCGCGGGAATTTACTGAAGGAATAGCGACTCCCCACAGGCAACGGTTACTGACAGATTTTGATACCAGCGATCCAAAAAACTGGCGCTGGGGCGGCCCTAATAATGAGGAGCCCCATATCCTGCTAATGGTATTTGGAACCGATGAACCAACTGCACTGAATTATTATAAAGAACTGGAACAGCAATTTACAGCAGCAGGAATGAAAGACGTGTTTCAACTAGACGGACGTACCCTAAATTTTAATAAAGAACATTTTGGTTTCAGGGATGGCATCTCCCAACCTATTATCAAAGGTACAGACAGGAACGGACCGCCGGAAGATTACGTAAACGCCGGAGAATTTATAATGGGTTATAAAAATGAATACAATGTATATCCTGACACTCCTGTTCTCGGGGAGGCGCAGGGAGACATTTCTCTTTTACCGCTTGATGCGATGGGTACAGGGAAAAAAGATATGGGCCGCAATGGCAGTTACATGGTAATGCGGCAATTACAGCAAAATGTTGAAGCTTACTGGACTTTTATGAATGAAAAAACAAAAAATGAAGACGGTTCTGTAAATGTTGACGAAAGTAACAAGCTGGCGGCAAAAATGATGGGCCGCTGGCCAAGCGGCGCACCACTCGTAAAATACCCCGACAAGGACCCCTGCGGTGAAAATAAAGATGACGATTTTTATACAGGGTTTTTTAGCTACCAGGATAATGATAAAGAAGGATTGAAATGTCCTTTCGGTGCACATATTCGTAGAACAAACCCCAGGGATAATTTTGAGGACAACGGCCAGAAACAGTCATGGAAACTAACAAGAAGGCATCGAATTATCCGGCGTGCAAGGCTGTATGGTTGTCCCATTGCAGGCACACCCACCAACTTTATCCCGGAAACGGAAGTGGGTTTGATGTTCACCTGTTTCAATTCGGATATTAGCCGTCAGTTCGAGTTCGTCTCCTATACCTGGGCAAACTATCCCAAATTTCTTCAGTTGTACAACGATCCCGATCCTGTAACGGGCATCAGGGAAGTTCCGGTGCCTGGTACTGAACAAAACTTTACCATACCCGATACACCTGTAAATAAATACATAACCGGTTTAAAAAGTTTTGTTACCACCAGGGGTGGGGCCTATATGTTTTTTCCGTCCATTACAACAATTAATTATTTGGCGACGATTTAGGATTCTGGCACCGACATTTGTTTTTCAATTCAACAAAGTTGAATCAATTGCCGATTTTGGCCGGCATCCCGGCATCACATTTAGCAGGGGCTTGTACGGCATACCACCCGATAGCTATCGGGTTGGATCTTTTTCCACGCTGCAGGTAAGAAACGAATACACATAAAAAAGAGATGATTGATTATCATCGCCAAAGAATAAAGAACACTTCTTTTAAGGGAAGCGAAGGCATCCGAAAATTAAAAAGAAGATTAAAAAATCAGGGACCAGTACCCCTCCTTGGAGAACAGGGAGGCTTTTTTTAAACAAAGCAAAATTCAAACATGATGAACATGGACACGCTCTTTATGGTAACCTGCGGAATTGCGGCAATCGGGTGGATTATTTTGATCTTTGTAAGCCCTTTCTGGCCAAATTATGAAAAGTTCCTGATCGGTGTTCTCATAGCCATCCTGTCCCTTGCATACTCCATGCTTAATTTCTCAAATTTCGACCCCGATATTCTTTCAAAATTTTCTAACTTAAAAGGCATATTGTCTTTGTATGAGAACCCGGCATTGTTATTAGCCGGATGGGTTCATTTTCTTGCATTTGACCTGTTCGTGGCTGTTTGGATCAAACGAAATTCAACCTTGCATGGCATAAAGCACGGATGGATCATACCGGCGCTAATTTTTACCTGCCTGCTTGCACCGCTTGGCTTTCTTATTTATATTTTGACCAGGTGGATAAAAACGAAGGATTACTTTGCTGATAATGCAATGTAAATATTGATTCACGGGCCGTTACCGTGCTTAAAAGTGTTTAAGAAATACATCATGGGGTTTAAAAATACCAAACCCTTACATAGTATTTTATACACCAGGTTGATGTTTTGCATGATTATCCCTTTTT
Source organism: Ferruginibacter sp. (assembly GCA_040007015.1). Taxonomy (GTDB): domain Bacteria; phylum Bacteroidota; class Bacteroidia; order Chitinophagales; family Chitinophagaceae; genus Ferruginibacter. Next base: position 3,426 of record JBDTVX010000201.1, read on the forward strand.
ATCTTCAACCACTTCCTTTAATTTTTTTAAAACCATTTTCCAGTTTTGGGTTGAATGTTCTTTTTCTTTTTCGGTAGCATTGTTGTCCTGGGAAAGACTTATGATGGTTTTGCCGTTTCTTTTGGACAATTTATAAGTTACCAGGTTATAGTTTTCCGGCTTGTCTGGCTTTCCTGCCATAGAGCTCCAATAAGTACTTTGCAATATTTTACCAGGTACAACCTTTTTGATAATCCCTTTATCCTGGTACTTTTTCCCTTCGAATTCACCGCTATACGTAACAGGACTGCCTTCTTTCCAATCTGTTGAAACATCCGTTCCCATTAGATATTTTTTTACCAGTTGGGGGGTTGTCAATGCTTTCCACACCTGTGCAGGCGTAGCGTCAACGCTGATGGATGTTTTAGCGATTAGTGTTTTTTTCATATTAATTTGTTTTTGGTTGATAAATAATGCTTTTCAAAAATGAATAAAAAAGATGAAAGCAGATTGCGGTTTAAGGATTTTTTCTAACACTATTAGGTGTAATCCCGAATTTTTTTCTAAATGCGTTGTTGAAATGCTGAGGGGTGGAATAGCCCATTTCAAAAGCAATTTCAGCCACTGATTGCCGGGTATCCTGCAAGTATTTCAATGCAAGATTAAGCCGTTGATCCGTTAAATAATTAAAAACAGTTGTTTTAAATATTTCTTTGAATCCATTCTTTAATTTGTATTCATTTAAACCGATCATTTTTGAGATCTGCGATAGATTTGGGGGTGTTTGTAATTGGCCATTGATAATATCCCTTGCCGCGATAATTTTTTCTTTATCAGCATTATGTTTGATAAATTTTTGTGACCTTGATTTGCCAGTAAGATAAGCGCCTGTTGATAATACGAGCAGCTCAATACTTTTTGAAAGCAGGAACAGGTCCTGCAATCCCTGCCCATATTGACTTTGTATAATTTGTTGAATTACCTGCTGAATAGAAAGGTCGATAGCGGCCCAGTTTTCTGAAAAAATTACATTTTCCCCATTTAAGATCTTTTCTGAAAATCTTTTTAATTCATCATTTGCATTTTCCGTAAATCGCAGAAACATTTCTTTGGGGAACTGTATTCCAAAGGTTTCTATATTTAATGTTTTATTAAAGAATTCCATATCAAATTCTTTTGAATAAAACATGTTGTGATGCCCTCCCAGCAAGTCAAAAGATTTGTCTATCTGTTTATAAGTAATACTATAATCCCCTTTCATGCCAAAATGGAGACGTACTACATCAGCTTCACTATGCCCGTTATGAAATCCCTTTTCTTTATAATCGGTTTTAGAATGGGTGAGGCGGATATTATCGGAATACCAATCTTTAATTTCCAAAATATAATTATCTGTTGATTTGAAATGTTGATTTGCTTTCGTTATTTAAAAATAATTACATTTCCCGGAAATTATTAATTTTAATAAAGCGGTGGATAAGTGGCGATCTTCCATTTATCGCTCCTGTAAATTTCACTTACCGGACTGCCTGACTAAAAATTAACCGGTGGTTTTAATTTAAGCAATAGCGCCTGTAAACTACTATCGTAAATAACCCACGCCTCGTCAAGGCTTTTCAAAGAAAGGTTACGGATAAGATTTAAAATTTAACGCAGACCATTAATTGCACCATTTCATATTTGAATTCCTGTATATCGGACCGCTGGCCAAGACCTATATGATTAAGCCCGTGCATATATCTCGCAACTACAGAAAAAGTTTCTGTTAACTGGTATTCAATACCGGCAGTGACGGCCACACTGCGTTCTTCTGTATCGTGAGTAATATTGGCTGAAATTCCATTCACGCTTTTTTTTGCGTTGACGAGTAGATCAAACTGCGGGCCGGCCACCAGGAAAATTTTTTCCTGCAACTGGTATTTCAGAAAGATAGGTATGGAAAAATAATTAAGTTTATAAACTGTATTAGAACTTTTTACCTGGCCGCTCATTTGCGAATATGCATATTCCGGTTGAAAATAAAGATCGCCGGTTATATGTACCAACATCAGAAAGCCAATATTTATCCCCGCTCCCCAGGAAGTTTCTATAGGAACAACAGGCGGGGGCACTCCTTTGGCAAAATTAATATGGGAAAAGTTTACCCCCGCCTTAATGCCAAATCTTTTAAATTCAGGGTCATAATAATCCTGCGCTGTTATAGCCTGCAGCATTAAAACCAAAACCATCAACAGGGATAATCTTTTTTTCATAAACTATTGATTAATGAATATAAGCAAAAACTGATCAGCTATCAGGATTACCAGGGTGCAAGATATTCAGAAAAAAAATGAACGATAAAATGATTCATTACACCCTGCATTTGATACCTCGGGGCAACGGCTCTGCCCATAATTTCCCTGGTAGCTTTTTAATCTTTTTCAGGTTTGATAGATTTTTGGGGTAATGGTTTTGTTACAGGTGACCTGGTAATAACCGGCCTGGCTACAGCAGGATTTGGACTAACCGGTTTTGTAGCCGGTAGCCTGGTAATAACCGGCCTGGTTACAGCAGGATTTGCAGTAACTGGTTTTGTTACCGGTGGTCTTGTGATAACCGGAACCGTTACAGCAGGCTTTGTAATCAGCGGTTTTGTCACCGGGGGCCTGTTAATGACCGGTGCTGTTACATCCGGTCTTGCTGTTACTGGTTTTGTTACCGGCGGCCTGGTAATAACCGGTGCGGTTACACCAGGCCCGGCAGTAACTGGTTTCGTTAGGGGAGGGCTGGTAACAACCGGTTCGGTTATAGCAGGCCTGGTGTCCACAGAGTTTTTGACTGGTTTTGTTGTATCGTGCCTGTTAGTAACCGGCCTGTTTACGGGAAGGCTGGTAGCAACCGGTTCAGTTACAGTTGGCCTGGTGGAAACAGGGTCTTTGCCTGGTTTGGTTGTATCGGGCCTGGCAGTAGCTGGCCTGCTAACAGGTTTTGTAGCAACAGGGCTGCTCACAATGGGCCTTCCGGTTTTATCAAAAGATGGCAGCTGATCATTGGCAGAAGGGGCCTTTGGATTATCTCTCCTGAACCTTTCGGATCCTTTTATTGCGAGTTCGGGTCTTGTATAGGTTCTGCTATAATCACCAAGGGTATACCTGGCCTGCACAAAGGCAGACCTGGACCTGTACCCGCTTCCATAATATTGGTTGTGCCATCCGGGAGCGCGATAATTGTGCCAGCGGCGGTAATGAGCATTATAATAATAATTCCAGTGATATTGGTAACCATAATAATAATGCCAGTACGAGGGTCTCCACGGACGCCAGTAAGTTGGATAGTTGTTCCAGTGCCAGGGTGAATGCCAGTTTACATAATCTGGCACATAAATAAAACTGATAACGGGCCATGCAGCTATTTCGGCTGTAGTTGTATTTTGTACTCCCGTGTTATCATTGGCGGGATTTGTATTTCCCATGTAACCAGGATTGGGTGTACTCCCGGAGACATCTGCCGCTGTTTCAAAATTGGGTTCTATGATGTAATCTTTACCATACAGATCTTCATCACCGATCACTTGTATCTGTACCCGTCCATCCTTGTCTTTTTGTACTACAAAAACAGCGACATCCTGGCTTTCGTCTTTATTCACGGCTACTTTCAGGGTAATATTATGCAGGGTGCCCTCCAGGTTATCTGCTACGCTTATATAATCAATATTATTATCGCCATCAAGATCGAGGTTGTTGATCTTCGATGTTTCATCATTTAAATTTTTTTCAAAACCTTCCAGCGTTTCAGACTCCTGGAAAAGTTTCAGTACCGAATAAAGGTTAAGGTTATCGCCGGGCAGATCAAGCTTTTCCTGCTCAGCCTGGGCATTTACTTTAAATCCGAAGAGGCAAAATGCGGCAATTATGGTTGATATAATAGAATATTTCATCGGAATGAATTTACTCAAAAGTAATCTTTCTGGAGAGGACACAGTGATATCGTGGACGAGAGTTTATGTAGATCGTCGAAATTATAACACGATACCGGCAGCTATATTGTAATTCTGAAATTTTCACGACAATTTTTTAACATCACTAATAATGTAAATCGGATGTGTTCATTAAGTGGTAATGCCAGTCGCGAATAAAAAAGTGTTAAATATTACCCTTGTTTTCCTTCAATAAAAATATCGGGGTCTTCCTTGCGGGGCAGTAATTCTACATTTCATTAAATAATGACCCTGGAAAGATTAGATTTTTATATGGCATAATTTTTTCTAAATCTATCCAATGTTATTTAATTATAAATCAAAATTTATTTTTATGAAACTTTCTTTTAAAACATTTGCCCTTTTATTTGCCGCAGGTATAATGTATGCCTGTAATAGTGGCGATAAAACAAATACAGCTACCACTTCAGACTCAATATCCGGCAGCGATAAACCTGCAGCCATGGATACTGCCCACTCGATAGCAGATAGTTCACATTCCGCGATGGCAACAACGACTTCCAGCGCTGAACAGGATTTCTTAAACTTTGCCATCCCGGCAAATGCTAAGGAAATAATATGGCTTAAGGCAGGCCAGGCTCACGGAACTTCAAAAGATATCAGGGAACATTCAGCGATGATGGTGAAGGATCATAAAAAGCTGGAAGCAACGGTAAAGGATTTTATGTCTAAGAAACCGAACTATTCAATGCCTACCCTGGATACAGCCAATACGGTAAATATAAATGATAAAACCGGGTCTGGCTGGGATAAAGCATGGGCAGATAAGATGGTTGATGACCACAATGCATTGCTGGACAAATTAAAAAGTGCGCAGGCTGGTGTAAAAGATGCCGATCTGAGTAAAATAATAACCACTACCATTCCCGTGGTAGAATCTCATCTCGCAATGACAAAAAAAATACAGGACAAATTGAAAAAATAATCCCCGGGTTTATTTTAATCGGGCCAGCTTTTTATTTTCTTAAGATGATATTTTTAGGATTTATTGAGAGCCGAACCCTTAAAAAAGCTCACTGTGGATCACCCCCCAAGGGCAATGTCTTTTAGTTAAGCTTCGGAGGAGAACCGTGTTTATAGTTGATCATTTTTTTTAATGCTCTGCCTCCGTAGGGCCGTGTAAGTTACGTGGCACGTGCGGAGCCAAATTCAATAACTGACATTTGGTTTCTAGAAACACGATGATCGCCAAGGGGCAAAATCTCTTACCTAAATGACATTGCCTCAAGGGATGGCCAACCTTGAACTTTTTACCGGTCTGATGATAACAGGAATATGGATGGTGACAAGCGAAATCCCTTTTTTTTCCGGGTTAATCAAACATTTTAGGCACCAGCTTTGTAATATGTACGCAAAACAAAACTTATGAAACTTATATTTTCCCTTTTTTTCCTTGGTGTTTCTTTTGGCGCGATTGCCCAGCACAATAAAAAAGACAAGGTACTGCCGATGGTTAGTCATGGGATCGGCGGCAGTTTTCAAAAATTTGACGGTCTAAATGGCCGCGTTGCAAATTTACCCCAGTATAAGCAGTTAAAAGACTATACCGCCACACTTGGACTGGGTTGGCTAAAAGAACAGAACAGGGTTATTTCCGGTGGAGGAATAAACATCGGAAGCAGCATGAGTGGCCATCATGATGAAAAAAGCAGTACCATCAGGTATTTTGGGTTAAATGCGGATATTGGCTATGATCTTTTAAAAAGTGAAAAAATGATGCTGTATCCGCTTGCCGGGCTGGGATTTCAAAAGTACCAGGCAATTTTTTATAAAGACAATTCGGCCGTAGCTTTTAACGATGTACTTGAATCCACTGAAGTTAGAAACAGCATCAGTTCGGTCAGGTTCAATAATTCATTCTTTGTTTACCGTCTGGGCTTTGGCTTTTCGGTAAGGTCTCCCAAATCTCCCTCTAACACAATAGGAATCCAGGCGGGTTATACAGGCAGCTTTAAAAAGAATGACTGGAAAAGCAATGAGAACCAGTCGTTGGGTAATGCACCCAGAGATAAAATAAGCCAGTTCTTCATCGGGCTTATACTAACGAATAAACCAATGATCATGAAATAGGGAAGTGACGTGCATTTACACATGGCCGGTAACCTGGATGCGTTGATTCAAGGAAAAGTTCTGGGATTGGTTGGAAAAGAGCTATACCCTGGTATCATCAAAATCAAGGTCGGCCTCGTCCTTATTGGCCCAGTCCTGCAAGACCTCCCTGATTTTTTCTATTACAGGTTTGTCTTCCATCCCTTCTGGTTTTTTTTCGTCTTTACCATCTGGAATCACATTGGCGCTCTCCTTTTGAACTTCATTATTATCTGAAGCAGTTGTACCACTTTCATTTTCACCCCCAGGACTATAAATGAATTTTTTTGAGTGTGTCATTTTTTCATTTTTAAAGGTTACATAAAGGCTGATACCATAAAATTAGCTGTTTAAATTTAAAACATGAATTTCAATATCAAATAAGCCCGTAGCAGTGAATCCGCAAATTATATTGAACTTTGTACAATTGGTGAAGTTATCAACAAATCTCTTTCAAAACATCCCTGCTTCCAGGTTACGGCAACTTATTAAAGCGGGTTACAATATTTTATTTTATGCAATCGTCGTATTCAGGATTCTTTTTTTGATGGAATACTTTTTGCAAATTTTCTAGTGTCCCCGGCCAGAAGTTCCGGTTGTTCCATGGCAGCAAAATGACCTCCCAGGGGTATTTGCTTCCATTGTTTCATGTTAAACACCCTATTTGCAAATTCTTTGGGAGCGGGTACAAGGTCTTTTTGGAAAATGGCTGCAGCAGTGGGAACTATTGAGATAAGAAAGAGGGGCCGTTAAAGAATTTTCATCCCGGCGCTAAAATATTTAGGAACGTTGAAAATTCTACTGCAGTGCTGCATAATGTGGTTGGAGCATTACTGTTGACGGAAAAATATACAATGACACTATTTTTATACGATATCAATTATTTTACCACCGCGCCCTGGTTTATCCAGCACCGGACCAGGTCACGTTCCTCCGGTGTTATCCCGGTCTTGTTGTTCTGCGGCATTGTTTTGGTGATCACTACCCTTAACATGATCTTGTCTTTTAGTTTTACGATATCCTGTGGCGTGTCATACACCACACCGTTGGGAGGAGCTTTATAAAAATCATCGGAGGGTTTGGAGGAGTGGCAGCTGACGCATCGTGTTGTGATAATATTATTTATTTCTGTAAAGCCTACTGTTTTGTTACAGGCGGTATTGTCTTTTGGAGGAGCCGTTATAAAACTTGCCGCTAACAATATCATAACGGAAACGGGTAACACCCAAACATTGTACTGCCCCTTTTCTCTCAAATTCAGGTAATGTTTTACTCCTGCTGTGCCTAAA
>JBDTVX010000202.1:0-10726 GCA_040007015.1 Ferruginibacter sp.
GAACAGTGGCATTTTTCATCTCTTCGTTAAGCCTGTTCCTGATAACACCCGTGATCTTTATCTGATCGGCAGCCGGTGCTTTCACCTGCCCGATAGAATACTTAACCGAACAAAGTACTATCAGCGAGGTTAGGATAATAAACCTGTATAGTAGTCGTTTTGTAATCATAGTATTATATTTAGACTTTAATGGAGGATTTTGTAGTTGGGGAAAGAGTAGTAGCAGCTTTGTCATACAATCATGATGGTGTTTAAAAGCCTCAGTTAATAATTGGTGAGATAAAAATATTCAATTAGAAAATGGCCCGGTGTTAACGGAAGTCAAACAACTTGTTAACATATACTTAACAGTTATTTATATTAAAAATTGATTATTATTTTTAATCACTTTATGTCATTTTTGTGAAATCAACTATACTCCTATATAAAATAATTTCGACCACCAGTTTCCTCATATTAGTTTCCGTACAATTTTTTTTGGTCTACAATACCTATAAATTAAAAGATGAGCATTTCTTTATTTCAGAAAAAAACCTCATCAACGAAAACTATAGTAAAAGTGTGCGTAATGATAAAGTATACCCGGGTGCGCAGCGCATTATTGACAGGTACTTTTCACAAAATATGAGCATACTGGAAGATCTGTACCGCAAGTCGCCCGATCGCTTTACGGTTTTTAAAGATAAAATGTGTGACAGTATTTTTAAAGAATTACGGTACAGCAGTAATATGGATAGCCTTTTTTTATCGATCATCAGAAATAATAAACTTCACAGCGACCTGCAATACCGGTTGGTGATTGCTGCAATAAGCGTCACTTTTTCCAACAACCATTATATTCCCCTTTACCAGGCCGGCACCTACTACGGTTCAATGGACTCCGCCATTCAAACACCGGCTGGCATTATTATCGCTGGAAAACTTACGCGGGCAACGAAACAAAACCAGGTAACTTTTCTGAATGTAAGCTCACCCCAGGATCACACCTACCAGCTGAGCTTTGGTTTATATGTTGATTCACCTAACAGGTATCGTGCCATTTTACAATTGATGAAGCCTACATTTGCCTTGTCGCTGCTTTCCATACTTGCGGTAGTAATGATCTATTTTTACACCTTTAAAAACTGGCTGAAGCAAAAAAAAATTGCAGATATGAAGTCGGATTTTGTAAACAGTATTTCGCATGAATTTCACACTCCTCTTGCTACCATCATTATAGCCAATAAAAATTTACAGAATGAAAAAGTGCTTGAAAAAAAAGATAACATCCGGCCACTAACCAATATCATCGAACGCCAGGCCCAGCGATTGAAAACACTTTTCAGCAGCGTACTCGATATTACATTGATGAATGAATCTACGCTTCAAAAAAAACAATATTTTTTAAATGATCTGTTGGATGAAGTATTACTTGATTACAGGTTAAAATTATCTGACAGTAATATTGAAATCAATTTTTTAAGAGATGTGCAAAATTACAAGGTGATACTTGACAGGTTTTGGTTTACCACTATGCTGCTCAATATTTTTGAAAATGCAATTAAATATAATAACAATATCATAAAAAAAATAATCGTAACAACTATTAGTAAGCAGGGTATTATAGAAATCCATATTTCTGACAACGGCATTGGCATGTCGTCACAAACGCTACAACATATTTTTGAGAAATTTTACCGCAGCAACACGAATAATTCCAAGGAAGTGGGTGGTATCGGGCTTGGATTATTTTATGCAAGGCAATGCATAGATGCGCACAAATGGCAAATGCAGGTAAACAGCAAAGAAGGGTTAGGCAGTGAATTTATTATTCTAATTCCTGTCGAAAAATAATAAGAAAACCAAATAGGATAAAATGAAAAACAGGATTCTTTTTGTTGAAGACCAGCAGGACCTGGGCAATGTAATAAAGCAATACCTTGAAGTAATGGGCTTCGACGTAGAATGGTGTACAGATGGAAAAATGGCTTACAGTACCTACATGCACTACCCTTCACAATTTCATCTCCTGATCATAGACATCCAGTTGCCGGGCATGAATGGGTTTGAACTGGCAGAAAAGATCACGAAAGAAAATGATGCGGTTCCATTTTTATTTCTAACGGCAAGAAACGAAAAGAAAGACCGGCTTTATGGGTTAAAGATCGGCGCTGCCGATTATATCAGCAAACCATTTGATATTGATGAACTGGTGCTGCGGATTAAAAATATACTCCGCCGCAATCAATCATCAGATACAACGAATCCCGCCCACTCCACCGATATCACCGCAGGAGACATCATTCTTCACAAAGATTCCCTGAAGCTTACTATTGCCGGCGATGAGCAAATCGTGCTTACCCTGCGTGAAGCTGAACTGCTCGAATATTTATGCCGCAACCGGGATCATGTGCTTAAGCGCGAAGATATTTTACAACAGCTTTGGGGAAAAAATGATTATTTCCTGGGTCGTAGTCTGGATGTTTTTATCTCGAGATTACGCAAACTGCTGGGCCCTTCTAAAAATGTCAGTATTGATAATGTATATGGAATAGGATATATATTTACTGTAAAGAAAGAACCCGGATCGTAGATTTCGAAAGCGCATCTATCATTACAATTCTTTCACCCGGATATTCCTGAACCTCACCACAGAGCCATGGCCAAGAAAGCCAATATGACCCGCTGTTCTTTTAAGCCCGGGATGTTCGTTGTGATCCACGGTTCCATTTTTACTGGCTTCCTCAATATCCCCATCCAGGATTACTTCGCCATTTAATGTCACTTTTATTTTTTTACCTTTCGCAACAATCTCTTCGTAGTTCCACTCACCTACAGGTTTCAGGAATCCACGCTTTGCAGCAATTACCCCGTACACCGAGCCGTGGTATTGGTAAGGATGAAGGTCCTTATAAACGGCGGCTTCGTTATCCAGCACCTGTATTTCCATACCCACATAAGCGGCATCGCCATCAAGCGGCGTCCTGATGCCTACACCATTATTGGCGCCGGGGGTTAGCTGGAATTCGAAGCGGTAAATAAAATCGCTGAACTCATCTTTGGTATATAAATTTCCATGCTCACCGCCTTTCGGATCTATTAAAAGATTGCCGTTGTCGACTTTATAATCCACTTTGTTGCCGGTCCATTGGTCCATGTTTGTACCATCGAATAATATTTTAAATCCATCTTTTTTTTCTTCATCGCTTAATTCAAAATTTTCAGAACCGTCCAGTTCCCGCAGGTAAATATTACGGTATGCCACATAGGTGCCATGCGCCTGCAATTCAAGCTGTTCTTTTGAAAAGATAGGCAAGGCACGATCCCAATAATTTTCAAGGATAGTGTGATCCGTTACCAGCTTTCCATTTAAAAAAACGGTTACCTTATCTCCCCGCATGATTATATGAAAATTGTTCCATTCGCCGATAGCATTGTCTGCCAGCAATAATGGCTTGCTTTCATTTTTCTGATTATTGTATAAGCCGCCCGAGCCAACCTGGGCACCCACATCCACCCGGCTGGTATCCCAGATCTGCACCTGTGGAGAACCACGCAGGTAAATGCCGGCATCACCCTGGGCGGTTATTTTCCAATCTACCAGCATCTCAAAATCGCCATACTGTTTTTGAGTGCAAAGATTTTCACCATGACCACCAAAAACCAGCAGTCCGTTTTTTGCAGACCAGCCTTCTTTCATTATTTTATCTGCCTTTTCCTGTTCCGCTTTAAGTGTGTCCGCATTCATTTTAGCTCTTAATACCGGGTTGCCCACCAACCCTTTCCAGCCCGACAGATCTTTGCCGTTAAATAATGCTTCATAGCCCCTGCCGGAAGGCATTTCATCTAAATATTTTTGTATCGCTTTTTTCTGGTAATCAGCATCACGGCCTTTTATTACGTTCATCGTTTTAGTTAAAAGGCTTCTGACAATTTCCCCGCTAAAATCGCTGTTTGAGGCGATGTTTAATACTGCCGGTGCAGCCTGCTGCTGAACTGCCTCGTCATCAAGATATTTTCCGGCAAACGTGAGCGCGGTAAAAGATTTGCAATCACCCGCTTCATCAAGAATCGTTTGCTTTTGTTTGGTAGTGGTCGCCAGTTCCATTGCGTCTTCCAGCATCAGCAGTTTTTGATCGGACGGAAAAGATGATTTACGTACAATATCAATATAACCGTTCAACGCTGTTTCTTTAAATGTGGCATTACCGGTGGTGGACGCAATTTTTAAAAGCCGACTCGCGGTGCCGGCTCCTGATGCTTTGGATAAAGCGGCTACAGCAGCCGTTTTTGTATGGTCATCACCATTTTCAAAAGCAGCCTGTAGTTCGTTCAATGCTTTGCTGCCGCCAATTGCAGCCAGCACATCAAAGTAGAGTGGCTTTTTATCATTGCTCTCATTCGCCACCTGCTGTAATATTAATTGCGTACGTGCAGCGGTGTCATTTATGCCGGCAGTAGCATTGACAACCGCCTGCTGATAATATTCCAGGTCCTCCCCTTTTGAACCATTTAATAAAACAAATATCTGCGGAAGATCTTTTTGCATCACAACCATCGGTAACGCTTCAACGGCAGCCTGGTGAACAGCTGCATCCGTATTATTTATTTCAGTAAAAATACTGGCGGCGGCCTTATCAGCCGAACGTGCCTTAAGTATATAGAGCAGGGCCACTTTGCCGGCCGGGGTGGCGCGCGTAAGTGCATTGGCAACCTGGGTAGTTACCGCATCACCATGAACGAGTTGAATAGCATTTTTACACGCTTCAATTGTTGCTGCATCACCTTTTTCCATGGCGGTTAATAAATCGGGGAGACTTTGTAGCTGACCAACTTTTGCCACTGCTGCTATTGCCGCAATTCTTACCGGTTCATCCTTACTTTGAAGAAATTTCTTTAATGAGGGAAGCATACTCTTTCCTGCGGTCCGGCTTACAAAAGCAAGCACCTGTACCCGGGCTTCGGGAGAAGCGGTATTCATCAATTTTATCCACTGTTGATTTGTTCCGGCTGTTTGATAAGCCTCCGCAAACTGAAGCGCAGCAGCACGGTATTTTATATCCTTGTCCTGCATGGCCGCATATAAAAGTGGCAGAGCTTTTTGTCCGTCGATATCAGTTAATAATTTTAACCCGGCAATTCGGGTATGTAACTGGTTGGAACCGGAAGCATCCCGCATCAATTTAGTGGCATATTGACCGGCCATCCCCTTATTTGTTTTTGCCAATTGCTGCAGGTAAAGAATATAGGAGGAAGTAGCATTGGTGTTGCCGTAGGTAAAATTTGCTTTTTGTGCGGCTGATTGCAGTAGTGTAGCAGCAGTTGGATCACCGGTTTGCGCAAGGGAAAACAAAGCGGTTTTGAGTTGCAATTCATCCGTAGTATTTGCCAGTTTGATGATAGCCGGAACAGCGCGCTGATATTGCACATACCCAAGCGCTTCAATCAATGAAAGTTGGATATCGCCGGACGAATTGGGTAAAGCATTTAATAAAGCTTTTTGCGCCAGTGAAGTTTTTATTTGTGCCAATGCCCTCGCTGCGGCTCCGCCTATATCTTTATTCAAAAGATATTTTTTAAGACAGGGAACCGCATCATCTTTTCCAAACCGCTGCAACTGGTAAACCAGGAATTGTTGGTTTTTGCTATCAGCTGTTTTTTCTAACCCGGTGCACCAGGCCTGCACAGCAGCCTGCCTTAGCGGTTCTCTGCCGGGTTGAATTACATACAATCCGTATGCGCTTAAAGCATATTCGATGGCGGTGTTATCGCCGCTGCCGGGCGCGACTAACATGCTGATCATTGAGATTATTCCTTCCTGTCCTAAGCCGGAAATGGACCCCATGCTTTTATCAAGCTGCACTTTATTTTGCGCAGGCATGGTTGCCAGTACATCCGCTATTTTGGTGGATAATAGCCTTATATCATTTGTTTGGGCAATGGAAGAAAAGGAAGACAGAAAAAGGAAAAAGATGGCAAGTTTAAAAATTCTCATGTTGATTATGATATTGATAAAATAAAGAAATAAAATCGTTTTATTAAGTTATAAAATAAAGGTGGCACCTTTTGAAAAGGTGTCACCTTTATTTTATAATGCAAACGGTGCACGCATGGGCGGATCAATTAGGCGGTTTGCCCCTTCATCATTTAGGAAGATTTGTTTTACTGGATCGAAATGAAGTGAACGGCCCAGTTCCAGCGCAATCTTTCCCATATTGATGATAGTACATGAACGGTAACCATTTGATTCATTTAAGGCAAATTTTTTACGTTTGGTAACTGCATCAACAAAGTTGGTAACCTGGGGTTCAGGATCGGGGAAAGCATCCAGTTTCTTTTGCAGATCCGGTATGTTTGATAGGAAGCCGGGGTATAACTTTCCGAGCGGACCTTCTATATATGGTGCGCCTGCATCTTTTCCTTCGCCATCCAGGATAATTTTACAGCCATCGGCATAGGTATATTCAATTCTTCTCCAGGTGCCCACTGCATCCGGGTGTTGTTGCGGCGCATCTATCTCCACTAATATAGGGCTGGTTTCATCCTTACCCAGGAAATATTGGATCGGGTCAATATAATGCTGGCCCATATCGCCTAAACCACCCCCATCATAGTCCCAGTAACCGCGGAAAGTCTGGTGTACCCTGTGCGGGTTGTAGGGCTTGTATTGGGCGGGACCCAGCCACATGTCATAATCCAATTCCGGTGGTGGCGTCATCGCTTCCAAATTGGTTTTACCCACCCAATAAAATTTCCAGTCGAAACCAGTATGGCGGCTTACAGTTACTTTCAGTGGCCAGCCAAGCAGACCACTTTGTACCAGTTTTTTTATAGGCTTAACAGTAGTATGCATACCGTAAAAATTATCTTCAAAGCGGAACCAGGTATTGAGACGGAATATTCTGCCGTGCTGCTGTACAGCTTCTACTAATCTCTTTCCTTCTCCAATGGTCCTGGTCATAGGTTTTTCGCACCAGATATCTTTACCTGCCCGTGCAGCATCTGCTGCAATAATGCCGTGCCAGTGCGGAGGCGTTGCGATATGAACAATATCTATTTCAGGTAACTGAATCAGTTCGCGGTAATCTGTAAAAGTTTTAACGCCATTGCCCACCATGTCTGCCCCTTCCTTTAAATGATTTTTATCTACATCGCAAATGGCACCCACGCGTGTACCTGCATAGGCAAAATGCCCCTTACCCATACCTCCCACGCCAATAACCGCCTTGGTGAGCTGATCACTTGGTGCAATAAAACCCCTGCCGAATACATGTCGCGGAAGAATCGTAAATGCAACAACTGCCCCAAGCGTATTTTTAAGAAAAGAACGCCTTGATTTAATTTGTTTTTCCATAAAGAATTTTGAATAGATTTAAAAAATACTACAGTAAAAAATTTTCCTGGTTTAAAAAATCATTTGAGACGTGAAACTATGAATTTTTTGAATAGGATTTTGCTTCGTTTAATAGTGAAGATAGTTCTTTGTGTTTTCGAAGCAACTCTCCTTCCGTACCCTGTGCGAAGACAGTGACATTGCGTTTTATGAATGAAATATTATTTCGTATTACGGTACGTCCCTGGTTTCAACACATGAGCCCGTGAGAAGACGTTGCCCGAAAGGGAGCGCCAGGTTGCCTGGTCAGGAGAAATAATTTAGCACCATCGTTGAATTATCATCCTGTTTATTACTCCTGCCGGATCCCGTAACTATATAATGTAATCTCCTGCCAGAAATATAAACCCCGCTCCCAAATTCCTGGCTTGTGCCGTTTTCACAGTGAACCATTTTCTTACTGATCTTTTTTAAAATATTTTTTGTTCCCGCAGCTCTAATATCTACACTAAAAAGATCAATACAGTTACTATAACCACCGGCAAGCAGTTCGGCCGGGGTCGATGGCCTAACACCGATAAGATATATTTTACCATCAACATCCCTTATTAGGTTTAATCCCTGGTACTTGCCCCATACATTATTAAGCCACCTGCTCTTATCTGCTTCATTGCTATTCCATGTTTTAACATGACTAAAAACCGTACTGTTCCCAATGCTTGTTTCTCCTGGCCGGGATTCATAAAAATCCAATTGTTTTGTATCTGTTCCACCTGCAACCAAAAGTATCCTGTCCTCGTAATGCGTTAGCCCAACTGCACTGGATGTTTTGGTTTGCCTGTCAATTTTAAGCGATATTTTTTTGGGATCTTTTGGATCGGAAATATCGTAGAATACAATGCACGATCTTGATCCCGGCGATTCTGTATCCCCGATATACTCAACAGGGATCGCAATAATATTTCCCAATAACTGCATACCACCGGGATGATTGAATTTCATTCCGGCGAAATCGTTGTTCATTTTTACCTGTTTTTGCACCCTTCCCAATTTACCCGCCAGGATGCCATTTTCCCATTTCACAATAAAAAAATAAGCTCCTGAAAAATCACTCGTACTGATCATGATATAATTTTCGTTTATTACCTGCACCCCCTGGTAGTGTTCTTCTGCACTCCATCCATCCGTTCCGTGTATCGAACCTTCACTATTAAATTTAATGACTGCTGGTTTGGGGGAAATCACACCAAAATATTCAGGCACCGAATTATTCCTGATGAAGCGGTAGCTGGATGCTTTGTCATTAAAATCCCTGTTCAATTTTGTATTATTATCAATACCATTTCCTGAAAAACCAAATTGTCGTCCCTGGCCTTCCGCAGCTTCATAGATAATCAATTTAAATCCTTCCGCAATTTCCCATTTAAGAGATGACATAACATTATCCATCCCTTGTTTTTCAAGTGAATAAACCTGGTTAAGGGTTAGCTCATCCAGGTTTATTTCAAGTTTTTTTCCTTTTCGGTCTGCGTGCTCATAGATTTTTACTAAAGACATTTTAAAAAGTTTTTTGGTTTAAATCTAATACAAAAAAAACATTTTTGCAAGCGCCCTGCCGGCGCAAAACTTGGTTCCGCGCACATAAACCCAACTTCAAACAGCTCTACAAAATCCTTTCCGCAAGCAATGAGATATTGATTGCAATTAAAAAAACTCTCCCTATTAAAATAATGGAGTTGATTTATCCTTAAATTTGACTTCATTTTCATAAATAAATCCATGTACAAGATACCGACATCCATTATTATCAGTATTGCAGTTTTATTGGTGGCCTGCAATAACTCAACATCCAGCAACACCCATTCAGTTTCCACAACAGCTTCCGGCACGGATTCCGGCGTTGAAAAAAATAAGCCTAACAGCGATTATAAGCCGGCTTTTGCGGGCCAGACAAGAATTACCGCCGTTAAAACACAAACGGCTTTTAAAGTCAAATTACTCAGTAAAGAATTTAACAGGCCATGGGGAATTGTAGCCCTTCCCGACGGGCGACTGCTGATCACTGAAAAAGGTGGCAACATGAGGATCGCTACGACCGGCGGAATTTTAAGTGCGCCTATTACCGGGTTACCACCGGTGGATAGTGATGGCCAGGGTGGATTGCTGGGCGTTACCATCGACCCGGCATTTTCCGCCAACCGCATGGTTTACTGGACTTACTCCGGTATTGTGGGAGATGCCAACCTTACGGCCGTAGCAAAAGGGAAATTGGCTGCAGATGAAAAAACGATTGAAAATGCCGTAGTTATTTACCAGGCAACACCTGCTTTTAAAAGCCACAACCATTTCGGATCAAGGATACTTTTTGATAAAACGGGCAACCTTATTTTCAGCACCGGGGAAAGGTCGGATATAGAAACGCGGCCACAGGCACAATTCCTCAATTCGTCTTTAGGTAAAATCATTCGCATCACCACAGAAGGGAAACCCGCTCCGGGAAATCCGTTCTCCGGCATTGATTCCGCAAGACCGGAATTGTATTCTTATGGACACAGGAACGTGCAGGGGCTTGCCTTTCAACCTGGTACCGGCGATTTGTGGGAGGTGGAGTTCGGGCCAAAGGGCGGTGATGAATTGAACCGGATTGTGGCAGGAAAAAACTATGGCTGGCCCACCATCACTTATGGCCTTGAATACAGCGGTGAAAAAGTAGGCGGGGCAATTCAGGAGAAAGCGGGCCTGGAACAACCGGTGTATTATTGGGACCCGGTAATATCTCCAAGCGGCATAAGTTTTTACAACGGCGACAGCATCCCGGAATGGAAGGGCAATTTATTTATCAGTGGCCTCAGCAGCATGCAGCTTACCCGGCTGGTGATAAAGGATAGTAAAGTGGTGGGGGAAGAACGGTTATTAACAGATGAGAAAAAAAGGTTCAGGGCAGTAACAGAAGGTAAGGATGGAGCCCTGTATGCAATAACTGATGAAGGCTGCCTGTACAGGATAGGAAAATAGGTGATTTGAGCATTCACTCACTGAGCGTTGAATATTGATTTATTTTTTAAATTAATTCAATACTCAATGTTCAATACTCAATAAACAACGCTACAGCATTAACTTAATGAATATTAAGCATTGCTTTGCCTTAATGTAAGTTGATATCTTCAAATTTACAGTCAACCATCGATCCAGTACAAATTGTTATTATGAAAAAATTGCTATTGCTTTATTTTTTTTCTTTGATTTTTTTATTTTGTACATCGGCCCAAACGTTCCAATCGCCCACTTATACTGACCGGGGGGCGAAATTTCTTTCTACTTTTAAGAATGATAGTCTTTTGGTATTGCAGTTGCCATTTAATGATACCCTGCGTACCCGTTGGGAAAGGTTGCCGGGACAGCGTCTCGGGTTGA
>JBDTVX010000203.1:0-10719 GCA_040007015.1 Ferruginibacter sp.
GTTATCATAGTTTATTGATAGGTGAACGCACCGCGGAACAAATCAAAATTCAGGTAGGCGCTGCAATGAAGGACCTTGAAAATCCACCGGATGATATTCCTGTAAACGGACGCGATCTTGTTACTGGTATTCCCAAGCAGGTTTTTGTAAGTTTCCAGGAAGTGGCGGAAGCATTGGATAAAAGCATTTTTAAAATTGAGGAAGCTATTTTAAAAGCGCTGGAAACTACACCACCCGAACTGGCAGGGGATATTTATCGCCGTGGATTATATTTAACTGGTGGAGGGTCTCTTTTAAGGGGCCTCGACAAACGCATTGCCGCGAAAATAAAATTGCCGGTACACGTAGCTGACGACCCGCTGAAAAGTGTGGTTAGGGGTACAGGTATCGCATTAAAAAATTACGATAAGTATCCATTTGTAATGCGTTAGTCATTCACCCATAATATCTGCAACGCTGCGAAAAAGATAAAGTTCTTTCTGGTATGAAGACTTTTCTACATTATATAAGTTCAGGTTTCTCATCCCGGAGAAGGTCAGGAGGGACGTTGTATGCGTAACATTTTTCTATTCATCCGAAGGTATTTCAATTTTATTTCCTTACTGTTATTACAGGGGTTCTGCATTTATTTGATTGTTCATTACAATACCTGGCATAATGCGGCGGCATCGGGATTTATGAATGAGGTCACCGGTAAAATTAACACCCAGTTTAATAAGATCGATAACTATCTCCTGCTTAAGAAAACGAATGAGCAGCTGGTAAAAGACAACGAGCGGTTAAGAAATCTTTTAAAGGAAAATTTTGACAAGCCCGATACGGCCACTAAATTTGTTACAGATTCGATTCCGTACGACACCCTGGGTAACCGGCGCAAATGGCTGTACCTTTCTGCCAAAGTAGTTTCCAGTTCTGTTTCAGCACAAAATAACTTTATCGTATTGGGCAGGGGTTCGGCACAGCATTTAAAAAAGGATAATGGTGTGATCGATCCTAATAGTGGCGTAGTAGGAATTGTTACGGATGTAAGTGAAAATTTTGCCGTGGTAATGAGCCTGCTGCACAAGGATAGTAAAATAAGCGCCAAATTAAAAAACGGGGGAGATGCAGGGCAGGTAATCTGGGATGGCAAAGAACCTAACCGTCTTTCGTTAATTGATATTCGGAAAAGTGCAAAAGTAGCCAAAGGAGATACCGTATATACAAGCGGCTTCACCGCAACTTTTCCGTACGGACTTATGATCGGAACAATCGAGGAGGTAGTATCTGATAAAAGCACTAATAATTATATCATCAAATTGAAATCAGCCGCAAATTTTGCCAACCTGCAATATGTTTACGCACTTGAAAATTTTCAAAAAGATGAAATTAACCGCATGTTAAAAAATGCAATCAATAAAACCAATAATTAATTTGCGCTGGCAAATATGAGATGAGTACACTGGTTAAAAATATTATTCGTTTTGTATTACTTATCCTGGTACAGGTTTTCGTGCTGGACAGAATACACCTGCATTTTATGGTAACTCCATACATTTATTTTCTGTTCATTTTATGGATGCCTTTTCAAATGAATCGTACTGCACAAATGCTGATAGCATTTGCATTGGGATTTACATTGGATAGCTTTCGGCACAATCCTGGTTTCCATGCCGCCGCCTGCGTGCTGCTGGCTTACTTCCGCCCCTTCCTTATAAATATTCTTATCCCGCAGGAAGGAGCAGATACTAATTACGAAGAACCTTCTGCAAAAAGTATGGGAGGTTTTATGCCTTACCTGCTGTATGCGGGTGTACTTACACTGGTGCATCATAGCTGGCTCTTTTTCCTGGAAGCCTGGCAATTCGGCAACTTCTGGTATTTTATTATAAAAACCTTATCATCAACAGCAATCAGTTTATTACTTATTATTATTGTGGAATTATTATTTTCCCGTAAGCAACAGTTTAGAACAAATACTGTCTGATATAATTGATAATTGATATGGCCATCAACCAACGACCAACCACCAACAACCAACCATCAACCGGAAACATAAACAATCAACTCCTTTGTCAGTCTTTAATCAGTCCCGGAAAAATGTAATATTGCTTGTTTTTGCATGCATGTTTGTAATTATCATTTTACAACTGGCTAACCTGCAGATTGTTTCTTCCAAATACAAAACAATGGCCGACGACCAGGGCAGATTCAGAAAAGTGGTGTATCCCGACCGTGGCATCGTGTACGACCGGAAACATAAGGCGATTCTACAGAATATGACCATTTATGATTTGATGATTTTACCAAATAAATTAAAAGGGATAGATACCGCGGCTTTGTGCAGGATCCTGGATATGGATACTACGCAATTTGTTAAAAAAGTGGTGGAAGTAATTGTTAAAAACGGTAGAAGCAGGCCCGCCATATTTGACGCATTGCTAAGTGATGAAAAAATGGCGATGTTGAATGAGGCCATGTACAAATTCGTTCCCGGATTTTATTTACAGGAGCGTCCGGTAAGAAACTATCCTGTAGATGCAGGCGGTAATATATTGGGTTACTTATCGGAAGTGGATAGCGCTTTTCTAAAAAGACATAGCGCTGAAGGTTACCAGATAGGCGATTATGCAGGCAAAACGGGGATGGAACGCACTTATGAAAAAGTATTAATGGGGCAAAGGGGCATTGAATACTGGAAGCGCGATAACAAAAACAGGTTAACTGAGCGCCTCGAAAAAGGTGAGTTTGATACAGCCGCAATAGCCGGTAACAGCATGCACCTTGCCCTTGACATTGAGTTGCAGGCGCTCGGCGAAAAACTGATGGCAAATAAGTTGGGTGCTATTGTAGCGGTGGATCCTAAAACCGGGGGTATACTGGCAATGGTAAGCAGCCCCACTTTTGAGCCAAAACTATTAACCGGCGCTACCAGGAAGAAGCATATTGCCGAATTGTTGTTAAACCCCGCGCTTCCCTTGTATAACCGCACGGTAAGCGCTACCTATTCTCCCGGATCCACTTTTAAAACATTACAGGCATTGGTTGGATTGCATGAAGGGGTAATTAACACCCATTTCAGGGTTACCTGCTCAGGCGCTTTTTATGGTTGCGGAGGCGGCAGGCCAATGAAATGTTTGGATCGCGGAACATTTGATTTACGCAGCGCCATCACTATATCGGATAACACTTACTTTGCCACTGTAATGCAAAAAGTAATTAATAATCCCAAATACCCGACCGTTGATAGCAGTTTGGCAGTTTGGGACAGGTACATGTATGCTTTCGGGCTGGGCCACAAGTTAGGAGTTGATGTGCCATCGGAAAAAGGTGGAAATATTCCAACACCGGTACATTTCAATAAAATTTACGGCGCAGGCCATTGGAACTACTGTACGTTTCGCTCAGTAAGTATCGGCCAGGGTGAAGTTAATGTAACACCCATACAGGTTGCTAATGAAATGGCTTTCATTGCCAATAAGGGTTGGTATAAAATACCGCACCTGGTGGATTCAATTGAAGGGGGCGATAAATTTGATATGTTATCAAAATATAAAGAGAAGCACAATACAACAGATATTCCCGACAGCGTATTTGAGGCGGTACACGATGGAATGCAGGGAGTGGTGGACCGCGGAACGGGCGTAGCTGCAAAAGTACCCGGTATCAATATCTGTGGTAAAACAGGAACTGTTGAGAATTATATCGGGTTGGTCAAACAACCCAATCATGCTTTTTTTTGTGGCTTTGCCCCAAGGGAGGATCCAAAAATAGCCATCATGTGCGTGGTGGAAAATAGTGGAAGGTTTGGAGGTACCTATGCTGCGCCGATCGTGGGCCTGATGATAGAAAAGTATTTAAAAGATTCAATCACCGATAAGGCGCGCCTGGCAAGGGTTGAGCAATTATCCAGTCTAAACCTGATTCCGCCGAGAATATATATTGAGATCCGCAAACAGGATTCCATGAGGCATGTTAAAGACTCTTCCTACCTGGCTGCCAAAGGCTATATCAAAAAAATCAGGGATACCATGGGCCTGGATGATGAAGACGAACAGGAAGCGCTTGATAAAATAAAAAAAGATAAAGAAGCTGCGAAAAAGGAACTGCCAAAAAAAGATAGCAGCCCTGTTCCTCCGAAAAGCAAAATTGAAGGAATATTGCGGGACGAAAAAAAGAAGGCAGAGGGGATGGATACGGTCAAAAATTAATCACGGTCAACGTTCAACGGTCAATGGTCAACGGTCAATCGGTTCACTTATAACATAATAACTGCAAAAGAAAAATGTCTCAGAAAGACCCAAAAATAGGAAAAGGCGTTGATTGGATATTGGTATGGTTGTATGCTTTGCTTGTAATGATTGGCCTGCTCTGTATTTTTTCCGTTGAGTATCGTACCACTGACGGGGTAATGGAAAGTTTTTTGGGGTTTAAAAAAAACTATAGCAAACAGTTATTTTATTTTATCGCCTGTATTGTATTAGCTATATTTATTTTACTGACGGACAGCAAATTTTTTACTGCCACGGCAAACATTTCCTACCTCGTAGGTATAGTGCTGGTACTGGCAACATTTGTGGTTGGAAAAGAAATAAAGGGATCAAAGAGCTGGATACCGCTGGGGTTTATGAACCTGCAACCGGTAGAGTTATGTAAAATATTTACATCCCTGGCATTGGCGAAATACTTATCCTTGCCGGATATGAATTTTAGAAAACCTCACTCGCAAATAATTGCTGCAGCCATTTCATTTGCACCTGCTGCTTTGTCCATCCTGCAAGGCGAAACGGGGCTTGCACTCGTATATTTTTCATTCCTGATCCCCATGTACAGGGAAGGGTTGCCGCCCGGCTATCTTATTACCGGCGCTGCTATGGCGGTTTTGCTGATAGCATCCCTGCTGTTTTCCACCACCGTTTTATTAATTGCGCTGGCTGTATTGGGTGCGGTTATTATCTATTTTAACAGGAGGCAAATAAAGCGCAACAACCGGTTATTGTTATTGGTAATAAGTATATGGGCGTTTTGTTCGGCTTTTGTAGGGGTAATGGTTCCATTTACATTTAAGCATGTATTTAAACAATACCAGGCGGATAGGATTTTTAGCATGGTGGGTGTAGACAATCCGTTTGCGGATAAAAATGCAGCTGATCTTATAAACGAAGAAGAACAAAAGGCAAAACAGAAAAAAAGCGATCAGCAGAATTACAATGTAAAACAATCGAAAATAGCCATCGGGTCGGGTGGGCTTTTGGGCAAAGGCTTTCTAAAAGGAACACAAACGCAGGGTGATTTTGTACCGGAGCAGCACACCGATTTTATCTTTACCTCAGTTGGAGAAAATTTTGGATTTTGGGGAAGTACTTTATTAATGTTATTGTATATGGGCCTGATCTTCCGGATCATCACCGTTGCGGAAAGGCAGAGGAGCACGTTCAGCCGGGTATATGCTTATTGTGTAGCCAGTATAATATTCTTTCATGTGGCTGTAAATATTTGTGTTACCATTGGCCTTGCCCCGGTTATCGGCATTACATTGCCCCTGATAAGCTACGGGGGGTCTTCTTTATTAACTTTTACAATTTTACTTTTTATATTGATAAGGTTGGATGCCGACAGGCAAATGGTACTACGGTAGGGGCAGGGCTAGGCCCTGCCCGTTTCTATCCTGCCCCGCCGTTTCCCATTTCGCCCCCGCCCGGTATAAAGATCTTTTCAATTAACTTTACATTGAAACTTTGATTAAAATACTCCTGGAATTACCGGAGTCAAAAAAAATCCCTTTTTAAGGAGTATGAAAATAATTCCATTAAGCGAAGGAGCTTTCACGGTAGATAAAACCAAACAATTTATCCCATTTGATAAAGCGGCTGATGATTTACAACAAAGGCCGGTCGGCAGTTTACTGGTAGAGATCCAGCCCTTTTGTATTGTAACGGCAAATGATATTATCATCATTGATACGGGGCTGGGATTCAGTGATACCATTGGCGTACTGCAAATACATCAAAATTTGCTAAGCAACGGGATCAACCCCATGGAAGTAACCAAAGTGTTGCTGAGCCATTTGCACAAAGACCACTCAGGTGGCATCAGTAAGGAAGATAAAGTATTGCACCGGCATTTTTTAAATTTTCCCAATGCGGTATATTATGTAAATAAAGATGAATTTGCTTTTGCTATTAAAAAAGGGGAACCATCTTATTCCCAGAGTGATTTTAATATGCTGGCAAATTCCGAAAAAGTGATGTTTATAGAAGGCGATGGCACGATCGATGATTACATCCGTTACGAAATTACCGGCGCCCATTCACCTTTTCACCAGGTATTTTGGATAGAAGAAGATGCACAAAAAGTTTTCTTCGGGGGCGATGTAGCTCCGCAACTTCAGCAAATGAAAAACCGTTTTATTGCCAAATATGATTTTGACGGAAAAAAAAGTATGGAATTAAGACAACAATGGTGGCTTCAGGGGCAACAGGAAAACTGGACCTTTCTATTTTATCATGATATTAAAACACCCATCTTTCATTTTGGACCGGGGATATTAAAATAGAAAACGGCCAGTTTTAAAAACTGACCGTTTTCTCTCATCTAAACGAACCTCACAAAATGCTGATTGATACATACTTTATATACTTTAAATACTTAATATACCTTAGATATTTTTCTCCCCACCTAACCCCCTCTTCGCAACAGCGGCCTTTTTCGCTGATTTTGATTGCGCATTGATTTTATTAACAACTGGCGAAACCTACCCTCCGCATTAAAAATGCGGTTCATCCTTTGCTGTCCCAATATTTTTGAAAATTGATCCCTGTATCTCTTCCTCAGGTTCAGTACCTTTTCGTCACGATCCAGTACATCCACATCATCTTTAATCGTTGTTTTTAATTCTTTTGAATACTGGTTATAGACTGGCCAGAACTTCTGGGCCTCATCCGGTGTAAGTTCCAACTCCTTACTGATAAAAGCAACTTTAAGCGCCTCGATATCCTGCTGTCTTTTTTCAGACGGAAGTTCTTCCTGTGCCATTGCAAAACCTGCAATGCCTATAAATATCATTAAAATGTAAAATTTTTTCATGCTGATTTCTCTCCTAATTATTTAGTGATGTTTTTTCGATTTCCTTAAGAAAGTTATCCAATGTTGTCTCGTCAAGCAAATAATCCTCCTGGCTTGGTAAATTGATATCTTCAAGATTGTTTCTTAAAGCGGCAACATCTGCGATATCCCCGTTATTTTCAAGGTAGTTAGCGATATCAGTACCGTTAAGATTTTGCAGTGCTTCATTAAACTGTACATCATTCATCGTCTTACCTTTTTCAATAGAGGCATCTAAAGCAGCAACAGAATTCTCAGTGATTACACCCTGATTGCGTTTATCAATTAATTTATAAAGTCCTAAAGCTGTTACACCTGTGATCATTGCGGCAACGGCATACTTTATGAATAAACTGCGCTTAGGCATGCTAATTACCTTGGCAGTTTGCGGTTTTACCTTTTTTATAATATTACCCGGTAAACTGGCAAAATATCCTTCCGGCAATTCAAACACGGTTTTGCTTTGAATGCCATATAATAACGGTGATATTTCTTTTAATTCTTCTTTTGCACCTGCTGTAACTTTACCAGTAATAACTTCATGCAAGCATTCAAAATATCCGGCCGGCGCTTCAAACACATTTTTGTTCTGAATATCATACAGCAATGGCGATAGATTGCTGATCTCATCCCGGGCCGTTTCCCCTGCTTTTATTTTATCCAAAATAGAATCAGCCAACTGATCGAAATATCCTTCTGGTACATTTGTTGATTGTTTATTCGCGGGGAGATTAATAATGTCATATTCTTCCAGGAGGCATGCTAACACAGTGGTACTGATGCTGTCAAAATAACCCGGTGGCACGGTAAAAACATTTACCTTATTCATTCCTGCAATTAGCTGGCTCAATGATGTTAATTCATTCAATATGTCAGTCTTTGTTTCCATCCTCTTTAGTCAGACCTTAAAATGGCATGATAGTTTAATGATTTAGTATATAGTCTTCTATTTTTTTTACGGCGTGATGATAGCTGGCTTTTAATGCACCCTCGCTGGTTTCCAATACCCGGCTCATTTCTGCATAAGGCATTTCATCATAATATCTTAAATTAAAAACTGCCCTTTGCTTTTCGGGTAATTCCTGCATCGCCAATTGCAATTTCCATTCTGCCTTATTTGCATCAAAATTCTTATCTGCCCTCAACCGGTTGCTAAGGCCATTTTCCACATTATCAATTGACACCGATGACCTTTTTTTTTGCTGTTCCAGGAAAGTGAGGCTTTCATTGGTGGCAATCCGGTACATCCAGGTATATAACTGGCTGTCCTCCCTGAAATTTTCAAGTCCATTCCACACTTTTATAAACATATTTTGTAATACATCATTTGCGTCTTCATGCTCTACCACCATACGACGGATATGCCAGTACAATTTTTCCTGGTATTTTTTAATAATAGCGGTAAAGCCCCGTTCTTTCGTAACGGGATCCTTAAATTGCATTAAGAGCGCTCCATCTTCTAAATATTGTTGAGCCATAAGTGTTAAGCAGGTATAAAAGTAAAAAAAACCAATCATAAGATTGATTTTATAGTTAAAAGTTTAATCTATTTTCACCCCGGATGTTTTTTTGCCTGTTACCCGTATATTTTTTAACATTTAGCATATCCCTGGTTCGTTGCAGAGATCAATCAGTTGCAGGAATCGGTTAGATTTTTGGCGATGCCTCGTCTTTTAATTTCAGTTCCCACTTCCAGGCAGAAGCCATCATATCATCTAGATTGTAGGCCGGCATCCAGCCCAATTCATTTTTTGCTTTATTATTGTTGGCATAGATGGCTACTACGTCGCCGGCCCGGCGAGGCCCGATTGTATAATTTAATTTTACACCGCTTGTTTTTTCAAAAGCATTGATCACTTCCAATACGGTGTATCCGTCACCGGTACCAAGATTAAATATTTCGGGGTTTATTTTATTTTGCCCGTTGACCAGGAAATCAAGCGCCAACGTATGAGCATGCGCAATGTCCATAACATGTATATAATCACGCACACAACTCCCATCTCTTGTCGGGTAGTCGGTACCCCACACCTGCATGGTGGGTAATTTACCGATAGCAGTTTGCGTAATGGCAGGTACCAGGTTAGCCGGTCTTCCCAACGGGATTTCTCCGATTAAAGTAGAAGGATGCGCACCAACCGGGTTAAAATACCTTAAAAGTATAGCTTGTGTTGGATTACTTTTTACTGTATTGCTTACAATTACTTCGCCCATTTGTTTGGTAGCGCCATAAGGTGATTCAGCAGGTTTTTGCGGGGTTTCTTCTGTTACAGGGATTGCATCGGGATTGCCATAAACTGTACAGGAAGATGAAAAAACAAAATTGGGTACGTTAAATTTTTCGGCACATTTTAAAATGTTTATTAAAGAATCAAGATTGTTTTCAAAGTATAACAGCGGTTTTTCAACCGATTCGCCAACCGCTTTGTAGGCAGCAAAATGTATAATGCCATTTATACCTTTATTTTCCTCAAAAATGGCTTCTGTATCTTTCAGGTTACAAAGATCTGCCAGGTAGTTTTTTATTTTTTTACCAACTATTTGCTCTGCCCCGGTTAAAATAGAAGCGCTGCTCCGGGAGTTATTATCCACGGAAATTACTTCATACCCGTTTTGTATAAGGTCCACAATTGTATGTACGCCAATGTAGCCACAGCCGCCGGTCACTAATATTTTATTCATGGAAATATAAACTTAAACTTGAGATTAAATATTTTTAAATAAGCGTCGTCAGCGCTTATTAATATAAGATTACTTGAAAGTGCAGTGGAAGCTATAATGGCATCGGGTAGTTTTAATTTATATTTTTTTCTTATCCATACTGTTTCTTTCACTCATCTTTCATCAGATTCACTGATATAAAAAACAGTGATGCCTTCTAAAAAATTTTCAAACAAATGCCTATCTTTTGCATCTAGATTACTATTTGAAAGAAATTCCATCTTTGTTATTACTAGCAATCTCATTTAAAACCCAATTATTTTTAAATAATTTATTGTACCCTGCAAAAGGTGGAAAACACTATTTGTGTCTAATAAAAATTTAATTCCCTTCATTTCTAATGCTTTTTTGATAAGCAACGGGATCCCCTTTCCAGTTAAGTTTCCCCACAAAATCTTCAATACTTTTTTTCTTTTTTCCCCTCGTCTACAATAACCATTACTGCTATTTCTTCCGCCGTATTGTTTATAGGCAAATCAATTTTATATTTTCCGGGTTTCGTCCTTTTTGCAATTGCTTTTATTGCTTCCATGCTTTTGATTTTACAAATTTACAGTATGTTTTTTAGTTAAATAAAAAATCACTCATCGATGATGAGCGATTACAATAAGAAAATCTATGAATATTATTTTATAAAAAGAGTAGTAATTATATGAATGATCAAATAAACGACGCCTGCAAGCAAAGCGCTCACAGGGATCGTAAGTATCCAAGCCCATAATAAATTAACCGTCACCCCCCATCTTACCGCACTTAAGCGTTTGGTGGCGCCCACACCAATAATAGCGCCGGTAATGGTATGAGTTGTACTTACCGGGATACCCATTTGTTCCGTCATAAATAAGGTGATTGCGCCGGAGGTTTCTGCAGCTACGCCTTCCAAAGGCGTTACCTTGGTTATTTTGGTACCCATGG
>JBDTVX010000204.1:0-10686 GCA_040007015.1 Ferruginibacter sp.
CGCGAAGCCATGGGTTATATCCTGGGTATGGGTTTTGCCTTTAAGGCCAAGCCGGAAGCTTTCGCGAGTAGTAGTTGTGCCAATAAGATGGTGAACTAAAAAATTAGCAAATGTGAAAATTGCTCAATTTGAAAATTCCTTCAAATTGGGCAATTTTATTCAAGGGAGTTTTCATTTTTTACATTGAGTAATTTTTACATTTTCACATTAGCACATTTGCCCCTCATTTAATATCTTTGCAATCCATTTAAAAAATTTATATAATATGAGCGAAGCAGTACTTACCAAAGGGCAGATACATACCAATAAGGGAGTGTTAACTTTTGAACTATATGATGATGATGCACCCATAGCCGTAGCCAATTTTAAAAAATTAATTAGTGAAGGTTTTTATGACGGACTTAGTTTTCACCGGGTAATTCCAAATTTTATGATACAGGGCGGCTGCCCGAATGGCACCGGATCGGGCGGGCCCGGTTATACGATTCAATGCGAAACAAAAGGGAGTAAGCAAATTCATGATCGTGGCGTAATGTCGATGGCCCACCGAGGCTTAAACACCGGAGGGTCGCAATTCTTTATTTGTCATAACCGCTCCAATACAAAGCACCTTGATGGCGTACATACCTGCTTTGGAAAAATAACAGGCGGTTTGGATATTATTGATGATATCAGTGGTGGCGACATTATGGAAAAAGTTGTATTGATAAATTAATCTTTTAACAAAAAAAAATTGTACCAATAAACCATCCATCTCTAATTATTGATGGATGGTTTTTTAATGTAAATAAGCTTCGCTTAAATTAATATTATGAGCATATCGTTTTTCTATAATCTTAATTTAAAAACGTATCATGAAATACCTGTTATTTTTAACACTCATTTATGCTGGTCATTCTGAATGCCAACCCCTGTTGGCAGATAGCCTGGTACAGAAACGATCACTACAGGAAACCATATTTTTTTTATCGGGGGATAGCTTGAAAGGGAGGCTGACGGGTACTGAGGGCGCTGATATCGCTGCAACGTTTATTGCAGCCAAATTTGATACAGCAGGATTGAAACCTGTACCGGGAAACGAGGGCTATTTTGATACTTTTATCGGGGATTATGGAAGGAAAAAAATACCTGCAAAGAATGTAGTGGGCGTTCTTCCGGGAAAATTTATGAATGATACCGTGGTGATTTTTTCAGCTCACTATGATCATATAGGCCAAAAGAACGACCTTCCATTTAATAAAGAATATAATTACCAGGATGATATTTTTAATGGCGCCAACGATAATGCCACAGGCGTCGCCGCTTTATTAGAGCTTGTCAAATATTATAAAGCCCAAAACAGCAACCGCTATTTATTACTATTCGTCGCTTTTTCCGGTGAGGAAATGGGAATGCTGGGATCGGCTCATTTGGTGGAAAAAATGAATAAGGTTGTGGTGAAGACCATGATTAACCTGGAAATGCTGGGAAGGCCGGTGACCGAAAACTGCTTTATTGTTTCATTCAATAATAATACTATGCGGAATATTTTAAATCGGTATCTTAAAAAATACCAGGACACCCGGCAGAAATCTTTTTTTAAAAATGATCCATATCCTGATGAGGATTTATCTCACCGGAGTGATCATTATCCCTTTGCCAGGAAAATAAAAAATGCTTTCACTATCATGGGAAGTTCTCCCGAAGATATTTATTATCACTCCGTAGATGATGAATACGAAACAATCGACTTTGATTTTTTGTTGAGGGCCACAAAAAATATCGCATTGGCTTGTGAACAGTTTACCAGGTAAATACCTCTGAGAATACTTCATCAGGCAAATTGAAGTAAAATAGCCATCAAGAATCCATAGCTATCGGATCAGGCATCAGAATTTAGAAAACAATGGCTTTAAAGTGTACCATGCCATTGCCGGAAAAAAAACCATCGGCACAGCCAGCCCGGGAAACAATTCAGGGAACTGGATCTTCAATGGTAATGTTAGTGAGATAGGTACCATTACGGCAGCAAAAGAAAGGATGGAAAATAAAAAATTATATACGATTTCCCCTTTTTTCTTCAGACATTTTACCAATACCCAATATACTATACCGGCAATTATGCAGACCGATACATTAAGCGCAACCAGTTTAACTTTATTCAATACGGTCGAGAAATCTGCTTCTGTCGCGAAAAAATATATGCGATTGTAAATAATGGCTGCAGCTGCAGCCATTATTCCGGCGGTAATACTATGTAAAAAAATTCTTTTATACATCATATTATTATTTCGTAACTGGTACCGTAATATCAACTTTGAATTTAGCAGATCCATGAGCAGGCTCTTCCACATTAACATTATAGTCGAGGCGGTTTATTTCAAAGCTAGCGGCAAATACATTATTTGTAAAAGTAAATGGAATCGTAACTTCCTTTTGAACACCGTGCATTGAAAGGGATCCTTTTGCTTCATAGCCGGTTGAAGTTTTTGTGATGGCTGATGAGGCAAAGCTGATCGTTGGATATTTTTCCGCATCAAACCACTTGGCACTTTTGGCATGTGTGTTTTTCATACCATTCCCTGTATTGATAGATGCTACATCTATGGCAACATCAAATTTGGATGCAGCAAGATTAGCATCGTCAAAACGGATTGCGCCTTTTAATCCCCGGAATTCGCCTGAAGGATCACCACCTTCAAATTTTACGGTATAATTATCAGCAATTTTCCAGTCTGTTGATTGGCCAAACGAAACGACGGAAGTCATGGTAAGCACTAATGCTGCAAAAGAATAAATAAACATTTTCATACTAATTTTTTTTAAATGTACTAATTTTTTATGCTGTAAACCTATTTGAATAATTAAAATTTTGCCATTAAATGCGACATAGTATAAAAGTATTGCGACGAAAGCAGCATTTAGGCTTGAAGCAGTATGATGCAAAATTATTCTATTGCGAAAAATTATCAAATTTCAATTATCAATTATCAATTTTTTTCGTCTCGTTCTTCTCATCTATTAAAGCCAGTATTTTATCCCTGCCCAGTTTTTTTGGGGCGCTGCTTACAAAATGCCGCGGTAAAAATTGCCAGGTTTTTCTTAGTCTATCTAAAAAAAGTTTTACGTTTTTGGATACTACCGCCTGGGTTTCTTTATCGGCTTTTGTGAAAATCATGGTAAAGGGTATTTCCCATTTATCCAGTTGGTTTAAAAAATCAAGATCTAATTTTTGGGGCGTATGGCGGGCATCTATCAATACAAAAACCATTTCCAGGTTTTCCCTTTTGCGTAAATAACCTTCGATCATTTGCTCCCAGCGCCTTCGGCTACGCATGCTTACTTTGGCAAAGCCATAACCGGGCAGATCTACCAGGTACCATTTAACATTTTGTGCATCTTTACTATTATTGATAGCTGAAGCAGAGGTTATTTCAAAATGATTAATGAGTTGGGTTTTCCCGGGCGTACCCGAAGTTTTAGCCAGCTTATCATTGTTGCTAAGCATATTAATTAAAGAAGATTTGCCTACATTACTTCGTCCTATAAACGCATATTCCTTTTTATCAGGAGCAGGGCATTTCTCAAAATCCGGGCTGCTGATAATATATTTAGCTGATTTGATTAGCATTGCGCAAAGATAAGAAAAGGAGGAGGGTGGAATGCGAAAGGTTTAAGGTGAAAGTGAGGTATACTCAATAAAACAACTGTGTACCTTACCAGCCACGCCTTTAACCTTCCGCCTTTAACCTTAAACCATCTTCCCTATCTTTGCACCCGATGACCCAATTTGCACATGACGGGGTAGTACCACTGAAGGATTCCGGCCTTTCCAAAAAAGAG
Organism: Ferruginibacter sp.; assembly: GCA_040007015.1. Taxonomy (GTDB): domain Bacteria; phylum Bacteroidota; class Bacteroidia; order Chitinophagales; family Chitinophagaceae; genus Ferruginibacter. The sequence goes on from JBDTVX010000204.1 coordinate 3,823, forward strand.
CAGGTAGCAGATATGTTCGATAACATCGCCTACCGATATGACTTTTTGAATCGCTTTTTAAGCGTTGGTATTGATGTCCGGTGGAGGAAGAAAGCCATCAGGCAGTTAAAAAGCATTGATCCCAAAAAAATACTGGACGTGGCTACCGGTACAGCAGACGTGGCGATTATGACGGCACGCATTTTGCAACCTGAAAAAATTATAGGTATAGATATCAGCGACGGCATGCTGAGTTTCGGCAGAAAAAAGATTGAAAGGCTGGGTTTGGAAAAGCTAATTGAACTGTTAAATGGGGATAGTGAAGCAATAAAATTTGATGACGACTCGTTTGATGCTGTAACAGTGGCATTTGGAGTACGTAATTTTCAGCATTTAGAAAAAGGGTTAAGTGAAATAAAAAGGGTGTTGAGGCCGGGAGGGAAATTAGTAGTGCTTGAGTTCAGCAAACCAAAAGCGATCGTGGTAAAACAATTATATCATGTGTACATGAACCTGGTGGCCCCTAACCTGGGCAAATTATTTTCTAAAAACCGCAACGCATATAAATATCTCGACGAATCAATTAAAAAATTTCCTGAGGGAAAAAACTTTACTACTATCTTAGATAAACTGGGATACACAAACACTTATTGTAAACGCCTGAGCTTTGGAATATGCAGCATCTATTGCGGAGTAAAATAATATATAGTATTTTAATTTTATTGATTTGCCACTTTGCCGGCTTTTCACAGTTGCGCTATGGTGGATTGAACCTGCCGGACCATGACAGCAAAGCTTATCATTTTGGAATCAACCTTGGCATCAATAAATCCCATTTCAGTTTTACACATCATCCGAAATTTTTAAACCAGGATAGTGTGATGGCAATAGAAAGTGTAAACAGTACGGGTATCAATTTAGCGTGGCTCGTAAACTTAAATTTGAGCCCTCATTTTGATCTGCGAACCTATCCCCTTGATTTAACATTTAGTGAGAAGGCATTTGAATATGCTTTAACTTATCCTGATCTACCTGTGGGGGAGAGTAAATTAACCACCAAAAAAGTGCAATCAATTACATTGACCCTGCCGTTGCAGGTAAAATTCAGCAGCGACCGTATTGATAACCTTAAAGTATATACGATCGCGGGTGTAAAGTTTGAATACGATATGGCGGCCAATGCAGGTAGTAAAAATGCGGATGAACTTATCAAATTGAATAAACTGGATTACAGTATCGAAGGTGGCATTGGCTTCCACTTCTACTTTCCTTTTTTTGTATTATCGCCAGAGCTAAAAGTAAGTTGGGGGCTCGCTAATTTGCACAGTCGCAATCCAACGCTCAAATTTTCGAGTAATATCGATAAGATCAACTCGAGAATGATTTCCTTTTCTTTAACGGTGGAGTAGGGAATTGGGACTATTGCGAATCATCCGGCATCCATACATACATTCCACAGGTTTTACCTGTGGCTATTCACCACAGGTTTTACCTGTGGCTATTCATATTCAACCCCTTCGGGGTTTTTAGTTCAATAATTTGGAGGATACTTAATATTGATCCCAAACCTTCCCTGGGCAATATCATTTAATTGATAACTGCGAACAGATCGAATGCAGGTCCATAAAAACCCCGAAGGGGTTGAATGAGAATAACCACAGGTGAAACCTGTGGAGGCTCCGTATACAAAACCGGCATCTTCAATAGTCATATTCCCTTTTCATAATATTAATACGAACACTTGCAGTAACCAGCGTTGTATTATTATTGACCGACTCATTTTCAATTTTATAATTGCGTTGCAGTGCGGTAAGCTCAAAATATAAATTTTCCCGCACCTCGTAAGATAAACGTACCATTCCATTAAAACAGGTTGCTTTCCTGCCGCTTCCCAGGTTATATCCATAATCACCCATGCGGGTTGTATTATCCAAAAAGGGATTGCTGCCAAAATTCCTGCCACTCAAACTATCCAGGCCCTGTTTGTAATAAATGATCCTTGCACTGACGTACCATCGGGGGGCGGGCTGGTATTTTAGTATGCCGATAAATTCCTGGAAATTGGCGCCCAGGGGATGCGCGAGCGGTTGATTGTAATGGGTATAGTTTGCAATCATTGAATAATGCGAATAGGTAAACGGCCGCACCCTGTTAGATTCAAACTGCAGATCAAGATTGGGTATGCCAAATGCATCCACGTACTTAGCGCCTAATTGCAAACCCCACTTATTCGCCCACCAGCCAGTGTTTGCCCGTATCTGGCCCAACTTGAATTCATCCAGTAAAAGCTGGCCGTAAAGCTGTAAACGATGCGCCAGATTAGCTTTGAAATCAAAACCGGCCAATGCATTGTCCGGGCTGCCGATGGTGCCTTCTATATGGCGATAAAAAATAATGGGATTCATGTACTGAAAATCGAAGTGGTTTTTTCTTCCAAAAATAATACCTTCAAACAGACCCACATTGAGCCACTTAAAAAGGTTGATACTTAAATGATGCATGGCTGCATATTTCTTGTCGAGTAAGGTATCCCCGGTTTTTATAAACTGCGGCTCCAGTTCCATAAATAAATTCTGGTAATTAAATTTCCAGATTTTGGTGTTGAGTTTTAAAAATAGGTAGCTGTTTCCATAGTCGCTCAGGAATAAACTCCGGTAACCATTCCCAATAAAATTTTTGTCAAAGCCAAATTGTACATCAATATATTTAGCAGCATTAAAAGTTATATATCCCCTTGCGTCAAAATAATCCACACCGTTGGTTTTAAAAGGTTTGTAAAATCCCACTCCCGCCACTGCTTTGAAACCGGTTACTCTTTGCTGAAAGAATTTCGGGCCCCTTTCCTGGTTATCTGTAATGCTTGTAAAAAATCCGATCTTTCGGGAGATCATTCCCCTTGCATTGATACCACGGGTGTTTAAATAGATCAGATCATCGTTCCCGCGCTCTTTCCCGAGATCCCACTGCAATATTGGATTGACCGCTAAAAAAAAATCTTTTACATTTACTTCAACCATATTTGTTTTGGTGGCATAAAGAGATTTCAGGATCGGGGTTTTGCTTGCAAAACTTTCTTTTGAACCGGTTACCCATTCCGTATTATTCATTAAAAAACTGTTCATATTGTATTCATCTACCCTGGTAAGCTTTAGATGATTGCTTCCAGCTTCGACAGCAGCATTCCCGTTTGCCTTATAGATGCTGTCGAGGAATTCAGCCTGCTCTGTGATATACTTTCGGTTAAATGGCTTTAGGGTTGAAAAGTTAAGATTGGTATTGGTTTGCTGCTTTATTTCCAACCGTTCCATAAATTGATAGCCCTTGTCGCCCTGGGGCAAAAACGTAGATTGTGCATTTGCAAAGAACGGGCAAATAAAAACAAGTAGTTTGCCGAAGCTTTTAATAATTTGCATTGGATTTTGTTTGATTAACTAAACTCTTTAATTTTCAAGATATGCAAAGATACCTGTTTAAGAACATAGAGATGGTGAATGAGGGCAAAATTGAGTATGCGGATGTACTGGTAAATGGGGAAAGGATAGAAAAAATCGGGGCACAGCTCAATGAAAAAGGAAAGGTGCTGGAAATTAACGGAGAAGGAAAGCATTTATTGCCAGGTGCAATTGACGACCAGGTGCATTTCAGGGAACCCGGCCTTACTCATAAAGCAACAATTTATACAGAAAGTAAAGCGGCAGTAGCCGGCGGCGTTACCAGTTTTATGGAGATGCCCAATACCATTCCTAATGCATTAACCCCTGGATTACTGGAAGATAAATACCAGGCCGCTGCTCAAACCTCGCTGGCAAACTATTCTTTTTTTATGGGAGTTAGCAATACGAATGCTGAGGAAGTATTAAAAGTGAACAAATATAAAGCAGCTGTATGCGGCGTAAAAATTTTTATGGGAGCCAGCACCGGTAATATGTTGGTAGATAATTACGGAACGCTTGAAAAAATATTCAGGGAGAGTGAATTGCTGATCGCCACTCATTGCGAAGACGAAAAAATTATTAAGGAAAATTATGACCGTTTAAAAAAGGAAAAAGGAGTATTATCGCCATCCGATCATCCGCTGATCAGGGATGACAATGCATGTTTCGAGTCGTCGTTGGCGGCCATACAAATAGCTAAAAAATACAATACCCGGTTACACATTTTGCATATCAGCACCGAAAAAGAATTGCAGTTATTTGGCAATATGCTGCCATTGAAAGAAAAAAGAATTACAGCCGAAGTATGTGTACATCACTTACATTTTACATCCGATGATTACGCGCAATCAGGCTATAAAATAAAATGCAACCCTGCAATAAAATCGCCCAACAATAAGGAAGCATTATGGAAGGCATTGCTGGACGATCGGCTAGACGTTATTGCAACTGATCACGCGCCGCATTTATTATCGGAAAAAGAAGGTGATTATGAGCATGCACACGCAGGTCTTCCGTTGGTGCAGCATCCGTTGCTGCTAATGCTTTATTATTACAGAATGGGGAAAATCAGCCTGGAAAAAATTGTGGAAAAAATGAGCCATGCAGTTGCGGACTGCTTCCGGGTTAAAGAAAGGGGGTATATCCGGGAAGGTTATTTTGCAGACCTGGTTGTTGCTGATCTGCAGGCAACCACCACCGTTAGCACAGAAAATATTTTATACAAATGTGGATGGAGCCCATTGGAAGGATTTACTTTCCCGGCAGCCATTGAAAAAACATTCGTGAATGGAAGGATGGTTTATGGAAATGGAGTATGGGATGAATCTATGGAAGGGCAAAGGCTAAAGTTCAGCCCCCTCTAACTCCCCCGCCACCTGACGGGGAGAACCAAAACGCATCGGATGTAGCATTATGGGAGTATGATTGCAGGGAATAGAATAAATTAAAAATGACGACTCTTTAGAAAATGAAAAATTCTTCAAATTCACAGACTCTTCTTAAATCCTCCGCTAGTTAGCGGAAGGTGAGGGGCTCCTTCTTCTTTTTATGGAAATAGATAAAACCACCTTAACCGACCTTGCAATATTGAATGTAGCAGAAGATTTTTCTGTATTCAATAAACTCAACCTTTGCCGTACAGTAGGGGGAAGGGATAAACTGTATGAGAACTTTAACAAGCCGCTTCATACCATAGAAGCTATCAATGGGATACAGCAAACGCTGCAAACAATTTTACAAAATCTGGAACACTGGCCCGAACAGATCAGCAACGGATCGGTAATGATGATTGAAAAATTTTATCTGGCTACCATCGACGATATTCCATCCAACCCATCTTCGTTTACTGCTTATAGTTATAAAATATTTCACCGCCCCGATTTTTCGCTTGTGGAATATTCTGTTGGCCATGGCTTCGACTTTATAAAAGGCATACAGCTTTTGATCAGTCATTTTCTAACAGCCAATGCACCACAGCCTTTGCAAAAATCATTATCCAGGGCCCAACAGATCATCAACAAGCAGCAATTTGCCGTTATAGAAAAAAACAATAAGGCAACGGACCTCACCATTGCCCAGCAATTGCATTTGGGTAATTTTCTCCGGTATCAATACAAAAGAAATATGCTGGACCTGTTGGATATCTATTTTCAACTGGATGCATGGTACGGAATGGCAATGGCTGTAAATGAGTATGGGCTTCATTTTCCGGAATTTGTAGAGAGCGATCAGCCATTGCTGCGCACCCGGGGATTGTACCATTTATTACTACAAAAGCCCGTGGGATACGAACTGGCGCTTCATCCTCAGTGTAACTTCCTTTTTTTGACAGGCGCTAATATGGCCGGTAAAAGCACTTTTATTAAATCCGTTGGCACGGCTGTTTTTTTGGCACATATAGGAATGGGGGTTCCGGCGCAAAGCATGCAGCTGAGTCTTTTCGATGGGATGCTTAGCAATATCAATGTAGTGGATAACCTGGTGAAGGGCGAAAGTTTTTTTTACAACGAAGTGCAGCGCGTCAAGTCTACTGTTCAAAAAATTTCGGATGGCAGGAAATGGCTGATCCTGATTGATGAATTATTTAAGGGTACCAATGTGGAAGATGCAATGAAGTGCTCGTCTACTGTCATTGAAGGGTTGCTGAAAATAAAGAACTCTCTTTTCATATTATCCACACATTTGTACGAAATCGGCGATGCCCTAAAAAAACATCCGAATATCAGTTTCAATTATTTTGAAACCCTTGTAAAAGATGATCAGTTGCTGTTTAATTATCAATTAAAAGAAGGCATCAGCAATGATCGTTTGGGCTACCTCATTTTAAAAAACGAAGGAGTGGTAGATATGCTAAAGAGATTATGATTATTAGTTATATGGCCAAAATACTGCTTAAGTCTTCCTTATTCGTGTAAATTTGCAGCCGGCTTCATTTTAAAAAGAAGCCTGGCCTTGATAATGAAGAATTTTTTCAGGATATTCAGGTACATACATATTCCTAAAAGTAAGATGGCATTGTATACTTTTTATACGCTGCTCGCAACTTTTTTTTCCATACTATCCATTGGCATGTTATCGCCATTTATGAACCTTATTTTTAATGCCGCCACCACTGCTACCACTACCATACAATCCAATTCGGTGGGCCGGCTAAAAAATTTCCTGCAGCCAATCATTGATAAAGATAAATTAACGGGACTGGCAGTTATCTGTGTAATTATTGTTACTGCCACTTTATTAAAGAACCTTTTCCTTTATCTTTCTTATTTTATTTCCACGCCAGTCAGGAACGAAATCTTATCAAGTTTCCGGTTACGGCTTTATGATAAAATATTAAAGCTGTGAAACAATCTCCGGCATTTCGTCCCATGTTTTTCCTTCCAGGATTCTACCGTTTTTCTTTTTATTTGTACCTCCCCATTGTTTAAAGAAAAAAGCTGCTCCTGATTTT
>JBDTVX010000205.1:0-10596 GCA_040007015.1 Ferruginibacter sp.
AGTCGTCATTGTTTTACCGAATAGGTATAATTAATGAAGTTTACATTAATGGTGTAAGTGCCGCTCGCATCGGGTGCAGGTGTATTTGAATTTGGCACACTTCCATCTTTTAGAAGCGCGCCGCCGGCTTTATCATTTCCTCCATATTTATGATCCCAATTTCCGTTTAGCGGAAGAAAGACATAGGACTTTCCGGATGTCAACGGCAATGTTATCGAAAACTCCCCATTACTTACCAGTGTAAACTGTTGTGAAGGCACGGGTACCGGATTTGCCCATTCCCCTGCGGTGGCATCACCCACGATGTAGAGGTTTTCCGGGATATCACCGGCAACTGCAGCTGTAACTGTATAGGTTCCCTTCACAAAATCTATGATGATTTTATACAGGCCATTATCCGCAGGCCCGGGAATATCTTTACTGGCGTCTGGTATAAATTCACCTTGCATAGGATCTGTAACGTCAGACACTGAATATTTATGGCTCCAGTCTCCATTCTTAGGGAGTAAAACATAATGTTTTCCTCCTGTTAACTGAATTACCATGCCAAAAGTATTGTCATCAATTCTGGCGAATTTCTGGCTGGGTGCAGGCACAGGATTATTCCATTCACCGGGTGAAGCATCTCCTACCAGGTATAAACTATCGGGAACCGGGTATTTGGGTTTAGGCTTTGTAGAATACGGTGTTACCTCCAGGGTCAGCACATTTGAATATATGGTGGGCACGGAGCTCACCAGGCCATTGCTTTGATTAACATCAGATTTCACCCTCATATGGATCTGTCCCGAAATACCGGGAACCAACCCTAATGAAATAACCAGGTTGTTGAAATTTAAGACACTATACGATGTAGTAAGCATATTGCCCAGGGAAACATTTACCGGCTTTATAAAGTCATCATTAATTGAATCGATCTGTAGCGTATAGGTTACGGCTACTGTTACTCCATAATTTATATCAGGCCAGCTTAACGTTATTCCGTTGGTATTTGCAGCATTGGTACTATCCAACACCAATGCGGTGGACGAGGCGGTCAACTGCGTAACCGCGGCTCCCGTTTTCAGAATTGACGTTGTTTCATCTTTTTTGCAGGAATAGGTAAACAGGAGGGTGAGTGCCGGCAGTAAAAGAATTTTAAAGAACTTATTCATAATAGGTTGTTTTAATGAATTAACCGTTATAATCAATAACCGGAGTTTTGAATGAGATTAGGATTAGACGACAGATCGGTAGTAGGAATGGGGAAAATATTATATTTATCCGCCACCGATGTACCCTGCTTTATACCTCCTTTCCATGCCCACAAATAAGTTGCGGTAGTAAACTTCCCGTAACGGATCAAATCGGTACGCCGAAAGCCTTCATAGTAGAGTTCACGGGCTCTTTCGTCCAGGATAAAATCGGTCGTTAGCTCCCCCGGTGAAATATTTCCGGATGCATTTCCATAAGCGCGTGCCCGCAATTGATTTATATAACCAAGCGCGGTGCCCGCATCTCCGCCGGTTCCGCCCCGCAATACAGATTCAGCATAAATAAGATAAATTTCCGCGAGACGGAATATGGGAAAATCTATATCCGAAAAATCTTTGTTGGGATCAAGATGTGGCGCAGGTCCGCCACTCCTTGTTACATTCCGGTATTTGGTTGTCGAAAAACCATCTGTGCCTGTATATAGATCTGCCATAACCTTATTTTGCCCATTGGTATAAAATTGTGCTCTTTTATCAGTGGTCCCGCCAGGATCCGCAAAGAGATTGACAAAATTTTCCGTAACGCGTAACCCGCCCCAGGAGCCATTTGTACCAGAAATAGATCCGGGTACTGCGGCAGGGCCATGGGTCAGGTAGGTGGTGCCGCCATAATCCTGGGTATACGTAGCGTCATAATTTATAGTGAAAATAAATTCATCCCTGTTCAGGTTATTATCTGCCAGCATCAATTCCCGGTAATCAGGATGTAATGAATACCCTGCATTAATAACCTTTCCGCAATAGGTTACAGCATCGCTATACCTGGCTGTACCAGTATACACCCCGGCATTTAAATACATTCGCGCAAGTAATGCCCAGGCTGCTGCCTGGTCTGCCCTGCCATATTCATTCGCTTTTGGAGCAATCAAATCTGCATCAATTGCCTTTAATTCGGTTTCGATATAATTGAACAGGTCATTGCGTGAAATTTGTTTGGGTATCACGGTTCCAATAGCATCATTTTCAGTAGCAAATGGGGGATTGGCAAACAAGTCAAGTAAAATCCAATATTGGTAAGCCCTTAAAAACCGGGCTTCGGCTTTATATTTGCGAATACTGTCAGCACTGGCGCCACCAATGCCCCGTCCGCTTAAACTCTCATCGCCTGACTGCCTGATAAAGTCGTTACACAATGTAATTTGAAAAAAAGCACGATAATATAATCCGTTGATAATAGGATTTGTGGATGACCAGCTCATTTCATGCAGGCCTAGTATACCTGCATCATTTTGCCAGGTCCAGGAAGCTTCGTCGGTGGTTAATTCCTGCAGGTTCCAATACAATCTTAAGAAGTCGGAATTACCTTCATCTTTAATGATCTCAGCTGGAATATCGGCATTACCGGTACCACCTGTATTTCCAGTGAGCGCAAAGGCGCTGTATACTTTAGCCAAAGCTTGTTTATATCCTTCAGGAGTACTATATACCTGGCTTGCAGTTATATCATTGGTAGGTACAAGGTCCAGCTTTTTGGTGCAGGCAACGGTGGCCAGCATGGCAATACCGGCGACAGCTACTATTTTCAAATGGTTTACCTTTTTCATAAAATGTTATTACTTTCTGTTAGAAATTATTAAAAATCAAGACTTAAACCCAAAGCAAAAACCCTTGACCTCGGATAAAAATTATAGTCAATCCCCGAACTGATTTCGGCGTCCAGCCCTTTGTACTTTGTAATAACAAATACGTTTTGGATATATGCATTTATCCTAACGTTTACCTTACTGTGGTATATTCTGCCGGCGTTATATCCAATATTCAGATTATCCATTTTCAGAAATGATGCATTTTGGATGTAATAATCACTGAGCAGTTCTGAGCTATTGCCCTTAAATAGCGTTGTCAGGTAACTGGCTGACGCATTATATAAAACGGAATTGCCCAACACCTGGTTTAAAATTCCTGTTTGGCTGTATGTATTATTATAGACATAGTTGTCAAAGCTGGCGCGCAATACAAATCCGGCATTCCATTTTTTATACGTGACGCTGGTGCTGAATCCAAGGAAAATATCCGGATCTGCTTTTTTACTGGTAAACAGATCATTTTGGTTGATGATACCATCGCCATTCTTATCAACAAAAACACCCTCTATCGGCCGGTTCAAGCTATCATACACCTGTTTGTACAAATTGAAAGTATTTTTGCTGCCGCCCACAGCATTGATATATGCAAATTGTCCCCCGACACCACCTGCTATAGTACCTGAGGGGAAGCCCGGATAATTTTTATCATTGGGTATTACGGTAAGATTGGTAATCGTATTCTTATTATAGGTGAGGTTAACTGCCACCTCCCAGGTTAGGTTGCTTCTTCGAATGGGCTCAGTAATAATGTTGAATTCAAGACCTTTGTTTTCCATGTCGCCAACATTGGCCACGATAAAAGCTGAAAAATTTGCACCTGCCGGTTGCGGTATCTTATTGAGGAGGTTGGAAGTTTTTTTCTTATACAGGTCCACGGTTCCGGAAATGCGGTTATCCAAAAAGCCAAAGTCCAATCCAATGTTGGAGGTAGCAGTCTGCTCCCATTTCCTGTCAGCATAAAATCCACCGGGCCTGAATCCCTGGTAATAATGTTCGCCAAACTGGTAGGAAGCGTTCGTAGCACTCAGTGCATAATAGGAGAGATAATCATAATTGCCTATTCCATCCTGTTGGCCTGTAATGCCATAGCCGAGGCGGATTTTCAGGTCGGAAAATACAGTACTGTTTTGTAAAAAAGATTCGTTTTTAATCCTCCATGCCAATGCTATTGAAGGAAAAAGGCCCCACCTGTTTGCAGGTGCAAATCTTGAAGATCCGTCACGGCGTAGCGTAGCTGTTAATAAATAACGGTCATTGTATCCATAATTGGCGCGGCCAAAGAAAGAAATTAAATTGTGTTCGGGCTTGTCCTTTGGAAAAGCCGGATCTGTATTGGGGATTTTAACGCCGTGGGCATTAAAATCGGCAAAATTATAGACCGTAGTAAGGTAGTTATTGTAAGAATAGCCTGCCGTTACATCGATCCTGCTTTTAATAGACTTGAATTCCCTGATGTAATTTAAGTAGAACTCCAGGAGGGTATTTTGTTTGGTCTGTTTATACCGGGTGCTTCTGCCTGCACGTTTGTAATCGGCAGCTGCACTATCTGAAACGAATACGGTCCCGGCGCCTTTAGATACATCGTATCCTAAATTCAGGTTGGCATGCAAGTCAGGTAAAAAGTGAAATTTATAATCAAACTGAATGTTACCAATACTTCTTTGCGGCTTTGCTTTATCGATTTTTTGATTAAGCAGGCCAACCGGATTTCTTCCGGCAAGATTAACGAGTGCTCCGGTGGAATCTACCCATTCAAAATACCCATTGTATCTTTTATTGTTCACACGCTCCGGCTGGGTAGGATCAAAACTAACGGCCCCGCCAATAGCATCTTTATTGCCAAACCGTGCATTCTCGATGCTTCCTTTTAAATTAATATCAACTTTGAGGTGGTTGTCAAAAAAAGTTGGATTAAGCACAAAGGCCAACGAGGTTTTTTGCAGGTTATCTGTCTTTAAAATACCATCCTGGTTTTGGAAACCAATAGAAATCCTGTAAGGCAAAAACTTAAGACCCCCGGTTACTGAAACATTGTTATCGGTTGCAAAAGCATCTTGATAAATTAAACTTTGCCAATCAGTATTGGCTGTTCCCAACATAACTTTTTGGGCAGCCGTTCCATTTGCATTCACAATTGAACGTACCTGGCTGGCACTCAAAACCCCGGGCTTTTTTATAACCGATGACAAAGAATTTACAGAGCTTACATTGACCTTTAATTTACCGCGCAGGCCTTTCTTTGTGGTGATAATGATCACCCCGTTGGCCGCTCTTGTTCCATAGATAGCTGCAGCCGAGGCATCTTTTAAAACCGTAAAAGATTCAATATCGTTGGTGTTTATAAAACTCAATGGGTTATTTGCCCCGGAAATAGCATCATTATCCAATGGAACCCCATCAATAACAAATAAAGGATCATTACTTGCCTGTAACGAGGAACCGCCGCGGATACGTATTGTACTTCCCACACCCGGCTGGCCACTGTTTGATATTATGGAAACCCCGGCGATTTTACCTGCAATCATCTGTTCCGGCGTAGAGATATTTCCTTTCTGAAAGTCTTTCGAAGTAACTGTGGCTATGGATCCCGTTAAATCCTTCTTCCTTGCTGTTCCGTAGCCAATGATCACTATATCACTTAACGTTGCGGTGGTAGCCTGCATGGAAATATTTGCCGTAGCCTGCCCTATTATTGCTTCCTGGCGTACAAACCCGACAGCAGTAAAAACAAGGGTGGTTGAATTTGCGGGGGCGTTAACAGTGAAACTCCCGTCTGGTGCGGTTTGAGTGCCAATGTTAGTACCTTTAACGGAGACAGACACACTCCCGAGTCCTGAGCCGTCTTTAGAGTCGGTAACCTTGCCCTTTACAATATCCTGGGCAGTCACTTTAAAAACAATGGAAATAAATAACATCAAAACGCAGGAGGGTTTTGATATAATCGCGAGGCATTTTCTCATAACACAATCGTTTATAAATTAAGAAGCGTAAAAAATTTATTTCTTACGGTAATGTGTAATATATACACAAAATAAAATTTTTTTAACTGAATATGATTTTCAGGGGCATTTTTCACCACTGAATAAAAAAATCCTGGATCCTACAATCAATGACAGCCGGGATTGGCAGAATTAAAAATCGATTCCCGACCAGGTTTTTTTTCTCTTCTCAAATTTTTCATAATCAAACCTGTAAAGCCTTCCGGGCCGGTGGGGAACATTCTGCTCATTCTCCCCGATGTCTACTAAAAAATCCATGGAAAAAAACTTCTTCCTGAAATTTCTTCGATCGAGCTTGATATTCAGGATAGCTTCATAAAGATTTTGGAGCTCCCGCAGGGAGAATTTATTAGGCAGCAGGCTCAGTCCTAAAGGATGTTCCTGCACGCGTTTCTGGAGCCATACATAACTTTTTTCAAATATTTTCTGGTGATCAAATGCCAGGTCTGTTACATTTTCAATTTCATGCCAGTGGAGTTCATTATCCAGGATTTTCAACCGGTAGTGCTGTATGTTTATAAGGGAACAATAAGCAACAGTAACAACCCTGCCGGCGGGGTGGCGCGATACATCGCCAAAAGTACTCACCTGCTCAAGATAAAGATCATTTAAGCCGGTGCGTTGCTTTAATACCCTGTATGCAGCTTCATCAAGGTCTTCTTCGGGCTTTACGAGATCACCCAGCAAGGACCATTTGCTTTGGTACTTTTTTAGATCGGACCGGATCAATAAAACCTTCAATTTATTTTCATCAAACCCAAAAATTACACAATCAACGGACAAGGCAACACGATTGGTGTTTTGCACTTCCGACTGAATTGTTTTTAATGTCTTAATACTTTTTTGAAGGTTATCTTTTGATGGTACTGACATAATAGAATTTAAATAATATTGATGATGAGTATTGTTTACCTGGTTAATTTGGCTCCATTCATTACCCTTACAACCTTATCGACTATTGATTTCTTACCCGGCCCCAAAAAAGCGGGTTGAGAAATGTAACGCCGGGTGTCGCTCAATAGCAGGCAAAATGATTGCAAAGGAAATAGTACGTAGAGGAAAGAATCCGGAGAAGCTTTCTTCATAACAAGCAATTTTATTGTGTAAAATAAACACATTATTGGTACATTATAATCACTTTACTAAATAATTTTTTCTATGGTATACACAAATGGTACCATAGACGCAATTGTCTAATGCCAATTACTTTAAAAAAATTTTGATACAACTTTTATCGCCGGAATAAAACGCTTAAACGTACTATTATTAATTTTACAATAAATCTTTTCCATGTATACAAAAGAGCAAACCAGGAATCTGCAATTACTCACCGATCAGTTATTGAAAAAAGCGACTGTTGTTGGGCCGCTGCGGGATGTGCTCCGGTTTCACGAATACCGGTATTATGTTTTAAACGATGCCCTTCTGTCGGATGGGGAATATGACAACCTTTATAAGGCGCTGGAGAAGCTTGAAAAAGACAACCCGGCGTTGATCACTCCCGACTCTCCAACCCAGCGTGTAGGAAACAGCCTGAATAAAGATTTTGTTACTGTGCCGCATCTTGTACCAATGTTGAGTCTTGAAAACAGTTATAATTCACAGGACCTCATTGATTGGGATAAAAGGGTAAGAGGGTTGGCAGATGTGTCACAAATTGTTTATAGTGCAGAACCAAAATTTGACGGGGCAAGCATCTCTGTAATTTATGAAAATAATATGCTGGTACGCGGTGCAACCAGGGGTGATGGTGTTGCTGGTGACGATATTACCAATAATATAAAACAAATAGGTTCCATTCCATTATCGGCCAGGTTTTCTGAATATGGAATTGAACGGGTGGAGATAAGGGGAGAAGTGCTGATGACAAAGGAAAATTTCAGGCAATACAATTTGACGCTGGCTGAAGAAGGATATGCGCCCCTTGCAAATCCCCGGAATGCCGCGGCCGGATCTCTGCGAATGAAAGACCCGGCAGCAGTAAGAAAAAGAAAACTGGAAGCTATATTGTATCACATAAGTTATACCAGGCTTCTTGAGAAAAGCGACTCAAAAAATAAAAAGCTCCTGGCTACCCACGCAGGCTCTCTGCAAATGCTTGCTGAGCTTGGCTTTAAAACTCCTGTCAACGAAAAGAAGGTCCTCAATACTATACAAGAAGTCGTTGAGTTTTGCAAGGAATTCGAAATAAAAAGAGATGCACTGCCGTATGAAATTGATGGTATAGTGATAAAAGTTAACAATGTGGAACTGCAGCAACAAACCGGCAGCACCACTCATCATCCGCGATGGGCGATCGCCTACAAATTTAAAGCACGACAGGCAACTTCAAAATTACTAAAAGTGGAATACCAGGTGGGGCGCACCGGTTCTGTAACCCCTGTTGCTAAAATAGAGCCGGTGCATATTGCCGGGGTTACGGTTTCATCGATTTCACTTTTTAACGCCGATGTAATCGAAGAAAAAGATTTACGTATAGGCGATCACGTTATAGTTGAACGTGCAGGTGACGTAATTCCCTATATCGTTAAGCCACTTGTTGAATTCAGAGATGGCACAGAAAAGAAGATCAAATTTCCTGTTGACTGCCCGGTATGCGGTGACCCATTAGTAAAGCCCGAAGCTGAAGCAGTATGGAGGTGTGTGAATATCAACTGTGAAGCGCAGGTGGTTGAACGCATTATTCATTTTGTAAGTAAGGACGCCATGGATATCAGGAGCCTTGGGGAATCCAACATCCGCAAATTTTATTCACTCGGCTTCCTTAAGAATATCCCTGAAATATATTCACTCAGCTTTGAAGAAATTGCAAAGCTTGAAGGTTTTGGTCAAAAATCAATTGATAATCTCCGCAATGCGATTGAGCGTTCGAAGAAGCAGGATCTGCGCAGGCTCATCTTTGGTCTCGGCATCAGGTACGTAGGTGAAGCCACCGCTAAAACGCTGGCCAAAAGTGTAGACAACATTTTTGACCTGCAGCAGTTTTCAGTTGAAGACCTGCAACGGCTAAAAGACATTGGAAATAAGGTTGGAGAAAGCATATATGCTTTTTTGCATAACAACGATAACCTCAAAATGCTCCGGGAGCTTGCCGGCCTGGGATTAAATATAAACGGAGAAAAAGTTGAAGAAAAGATGGGAAAACTCTCAGGGCAAACTTTTCTATTTACGGGTACCTTGCCCACTCTAAAAAGAAGTGATGCTGAAAAATTAGCAGAAGATAACGGTGGAAAACTTCTTTCTTCTGTGAGCAGCAACCTTACTTATCTTGTCGCTGGTGATTCTGCCGGAAGCAAATTGGATAAAGCAGGAAAAATAAAGACAATCAAAATAATTGATGAGCAGGATTTTTTAAAAATGATACAAACTTAGTTTGTAACTTTATTTCAAACCTTTAGCCATGATAAAAAAAAATAACAGTGAAATATGGAAGCAGCTCCAGTTTAAAGGATGGAAGCAATTGCGGAAAAGATATGCCATTTCATCGCATGGCCGGGCGGCAAGCTATTATGAGGATATTCTTACTGATGGCAAGTTATTGGAAGGCTCACTTACCTCTGGATATAAAACCTTAAACCTTCATATCGACAAGAATAACGGTACCATTTATTTTCACCGGGAAGTTGCTAAACTCTTTAATAAAAAAAATTCGCCCGGAGACAGGTTTGTCATCCACCTCAATCATAATAAAACAGATAACAATACTAAAAATTTAAAATGGGCGTCACAAAAAGATGTGAGCATGCACCAGCAAAAAAGCCCTGAAAAAATTGCGTATAAAAAGGTGCAGCATACAAGAATGCGGGGCTTAAAACTTAGCCTGGCCCAGGTGAAAGCCATCAAAGTATTTATTGATAATCCCCGCAGGAAATTAACCTACAAGCAAATCGCCAATAAATACCTCGTAAGTGAAATGACCATTTACAGGATTAAAAGTGGTGAAAACTGGAGTAATGTAAAATAGCCTTATTTCATAACCAACGAAAACAGGGAATTCTTTTTAATCAATGTTTCAACCTTCTACGCTAACCTTTTTAAGGGAACTTAAAAAGAATAATAACAAACCCTGGTTTGACAACCACAGGGAAAAATACCTTTCTGCAAAAACTGATTTCGAAAATTTTATTGCCAGGATTCTTGCGTCGGTATCGGCATTTGATAGTGACATAAAAGAATTGGAAGTAAAAAACTGCACTTTCCGGATTAACCGTGACATCAGGTTTTCAAAAGACAAAACACCTTATAAAACCAATATGGGAGCTTCTTTCAACCGTGGGGGCAAGAAGTCAGTATTTGCCGGTTATTATTTTCATTTGGAACCTGGTGGCAAAAGTTTTGCCGGCGGTGGCCTCTGGATGCCCGAAGCCCTGGAATTAAAAAAACTACGGCAGGAAATTGATTATTGTTTTCCCGAGTTTAATAAAATTATTACCAGCCGGGCCTTTAAATCCCAGTATCCCGGGCTTGAAATGAATGAAGGACAAATGCTCGTAAACGTGCCGAAAGGCTATGACAAAGAAAACCCGGCAGCTTCTTTTTTGAAATTAAAAAGTTTTGTCACCACTAAAAATATTCCGGATAGCCATCTTAATACTCCCGCACTGGTCAAAGAAATTACCCTTGCATTCAAAACGTTATTGCCGCTGGTGGTATTTATGAACCGCTCAATGGAATAAGAAACAGCGTCTCGTTACATAAGCTGTAAAAAAACGGCCAGTGATAAAAATCACCGGCCTTGCTTACCTCTGAAACCACAAG
>JBDTVX010000206.1:0-10562 GCA_040007015.1 Ferruginibacter sp.
ATTACAATGGGGTTTTGGCCAGGTGGTGACCGGGACGGGAATCCTTTTGTAAAGGCCCCCACCACACTAAAGGTAGCTGACGCCTTAAGAGGCGCGATCATAAAATGTTATTACCTCGAAATAAGAAGGTTAAGACGCAGGTTGACATTTGATGGTGTGGAATCCATTTTAATAGATCTTGAAAAAGAGATGTACGATAATCTTTTCATCCCCGGTCAACGGACACCGCTCAGAAAACAGGACATTTTAGATTCGCTTAATAAGATAAAAGAGATACTGATTTACAAACACAATAGCTTATTCCTGTATTTGATCAGTAACCTGATCAATAAAGTAAATATTTTCGGACTGCATTTCGCTTCACTTGATATAAGGCAGGAGAGCACTATACACAGTATCGTACTTGCTAATATTGCCGCCAGGCCTGGTTTCCTTCCATTGAATTATAAAGACCTCAGCCCGGAAGAAAAAATCACATTGCTTACAAATATTACGGCAACGGTTAACAACGAGCCCTTTGAGGATGACTTAACCACCGATACCATCGCCTCGATCAAAGCCATTCAAATCATCCAGGAATTTAACGGCGAATCAGGTTGCAACAGGTATATTATCAGCCAGTGCAACAGCGCGCTGAATGTATTGGAAGTGTATGGATTGTTCCTGTTGTGCGGCTGGCAGCAGGATGCTATGAGTATTGATATCGTTCCATTGTTTGAAACAGTAGATGATCTTCAGCACGCGGCAGGCGTTATGAAAACCTTGTATTCCAATGAGGCGTACGAGGCTCATCTTACCCGGAGAAATAAGCGCCAGACGATCATGCTTGGCTTTAGCGACGGAACTAAAGATGGCGGATACCTGATGGCCAACTGGAGCATTTATAAAGCAAAAGAAGAACTGACTGCAATATCAAAGGAATATGGCATTGAAGTGGTCTTCTTTGACGGCCGCGGTGGGCCTCCATCCAGGGGAGGAGGTAAAACACATAAATTTTATGCCTCCATGGGACAGAATATTTCGAATAAAGAAATACAGCTCACTGTACAGGGGCAAACCGTTAGCTCTAATTTTGGAACCGTGGATGCCGCACAATTTAATATTGAGCAATTGCTACATGCAGGCATTTCCAATGATCTTTTTAACAACCGGGAGATCACACTTGAAAAAGAGGAAGAATTTTTATTACAGGAACTGGCAAATGAAAGTTTTACAAAATACACTTCGCTTAAAAACCATGATTACTTTGCGGATTATTTGTCGCAGGTTAGCCCGCTGAAGTTTTATAGTGAAACCAATATCGGCAGCAGGCCTGCAAAGCGTGGCGGTGGCAATAAATTATCATTTAAAGACTTGCGTGCCATTCCGTATGTAGGCGCATGGGCACAGTTAAAGCAAAATGTAACCGGGTATTTTGGTGTGGGCACTGCTTTAATGAAACTCGACAAACAGGGGAAATTTGCTGAGGTAAAAAAGCTTTACCAAAATTCATTATACTTTAAAACACTACTGGATAATTGCGAAATGTCCATGAAGAAATCCTTTTTTCCATTGACGGCTTTTTTAGCCAAAGATGAAAAGTATAGTGAGGTGTGGAATATGATCCATGATGAATTTATACTAACACAACAATATATATTAAAACTATCGGGAAAAACTGAATTGATGAGTGATTACCCGGTTGACCTGCTTTCAATCGTGATGCGGGAAAGAATTGTGTTGCCCCTGCTCACCATCCAGCAATTTGCGATCATGAAAATAAGAGAGATAGAAGATAATCTTATCAATTCGCCACTAAAAGAAACGTATGAAAAACTGGTGATGAGGTCTTCTTTTGGTATTATTAATGCAGGAAGGAATTCGGCTTAAGTATAGGGACGTATTTTGATTATTAATTATTAATCATCAATTATTAATTATCAATTACCCTGATTCCGGTAAGCTTTTAAAATTTGTTTTTAGCAACATTATTTATACTAATACTTCGCTCAATTACGCTATTTATTTTGTGGGGTTGCCCGGGCACTATGGTTTCACTGATCACCAATTCATGGAGTGTAGCTTTTTGTATCCAGCCTCCGTCCAGGTCCTTATAAATATCACCAAAGTAATGTGAACCGCCTTTTGTCTTTACTTCCATATTTACAAAAGGTTTTGTCACCATATAAAACGAGCTCTCACCCGAATCGTATTCAAGCAAAGCACATGCTTTATTGTTTACGAGGCCAAGCCCCTTAAATTCAAGCGTAATTTCACCATTTTTAAAATACGATCCTTCGGCCACCTGGCTTCCCAGGTTCTCATGAGGCTGCGAAAAGGATGCCTCATGAATAATTTTTTTGCCGATCTGCTTCAAATCCTGCACACCCTTGCCCAGGGTCGTTTTTTCTGCAAACACACTCATGGAGTGAAAATCGATAAAAGCATTATACACATGAAAGGTATTTTCAACCGGCAAGATCTTACCTTTCTCATCAGCCAATTTTTCGAATTTGCTGTGGTCAATACCAAACAGGGGTCCTTTTTCATCTTTTGAATTTCCGGTTAGCTTAAATAAATATTTCCAGTTTGCAAGAGAAGGTATGGAAATTTCGGAAGAATTATTTAACTGGATAGTAAACTTCAGGCAAGTGTATTCATCTCCTTCCGATACAGTTTTATTGCCGGGGACACAACGCAGGGACAAGCGATAAATATCCGATCCTTTGCGGGTTCCGTCTAAATCATATTTCAGCAATTTTGATTCCATTACATAATATTGTGTGTCTTTGGAATGTGGTGGAGTTAGATCATATTCCTGTTGTAATACTTCATTGACAACCGGCTTTTGCTGTGCCGATAAATAAACTACCGGGATAGTGAGAAATATTGCCAGGATAATACTGCTATAAAAAAAAGGCTGCTTCATCTTATCGTTTTTTGAATAAAGTTAATAAATGTACTATATATCTGACGCCTTTAAAAAGGTATCAAATATATAATACATCATCAAACTTAACAAAACGGAAATGATAGATGGATCATTATTAACAGGTGGTATCTAAACTTCTTTGCTGTTGTCGCCCCAAGTTCAATCTATTGCACAAATACTTTTATTGAGGCCCCATTTAATTCTTTCCCGGTAATTGACAACTGGTAATTACCCATTTCTATTGTGTCAGGAAGAGGTATGGGCTTTGTATCGGTACCGCCGGTATGATACAGTGTCTTTATCATCAATAGCTGTCCCGTTGCGCTGCTTATCTTTAGTGTATATGATCCGGCGGGCTGGTTATTGAATTGTACATTCATTATTTTATTTACCACCGGGTTGGGGTATACGATAATCGCCGCATCAATCCTATCCATCTTTACTTTAACTACCCGGCTATATTTCCCCTTGCCATCTAACCCAATGCTTTTGATACGGTAAAAATTATCCCCGTTTATTACGTCAGCATCTACCCAATTATATACAGCATTCAAAAGATTATTGCCATGGGCGGCGATGGTACCCATTTTACTAAACCCTGAACCGTTACCAGACCTCTCTATTTCATATTTACTGATATTGAGTTCATTCTCAACTTCCCATTCTACGGCAATGTTATCTTTTTGCGGGTTTGCCTGAACGGATGAAAAGGTAACAGCCAGTGGGCCTTGTTCCGTGAATACAACACGAAAACGATCAGCAGCCTGCGACCCTGCATCTGTATTGACAACAAAATTTATCCTTGTCATTCCCGTTAAACTCAACCGTGTAGAAACACCTGTATAGCTGTCCTCAAGTCTAGCAACTAATATAGTATTGCTAAAATTTAAAGGATTGAATTGAAATTGGTAAGCCCGTTGTGTTGTTCTGGTTAATCGTAGAAACAGTGTATCCTTATAGGTTACTGCAGGCCTTCTTTCAGTGGCAAGAAATATATTGTTCCTGACCAGGCCAAAGGTTTCATTTATATTAGCGTATTTAAGGTTATCATTATCGTCTATAGCTGCGCTGAATACATCGTTAAAATCGGCCCTGGCACCGTCCGCGACAATGGTCGAGCTATCTGCCGGAGTGAGCAGTAAAAGATCCATTATAAGTGACGCCGTAATTTCCATAGGCCTTCCGAATATTCCCATACTATTGGCCAGAACTTTATTCGTTTCTTTAATTTGCACACTTGCTGCACCTGCAGTATTGGTAATAATGTACAACGCCTGTGATGACTGTATAAAATTATCTTGTGAACTGGTAACAGGCGTAGGGGAAAATGCTCCCGGGGTTAATACATCATCCATTACCACATAGCCACCTACCGAATTCAATTTGGGATCCCAAACATAAAATTTCCGTTTAATATTGGCTGTGCCCACATTTGCCAGAACAAGGTTCCAGTCAATGGGCGAAGCATAAGGATTCCCAACCAGCGAAAAACCGCCTGCAATAGCCGATAAATTTGTAAAATTCTGCGTACTGGTTTGCAAATAGCCGGTGCTCGTTAATGTAGTAGCATTTTTGCGTATCAAATTGGGATCAATATTACCCCAATCCCGGTCTCCCCGGATAAAGATAAAATATCCTGTATTATCCGCTGTACCGGTATGGGTAGCTGAAATGGGTACCTTGGTATTATAAACAACCTGGAAGGACTGGCTTGCTACATTCCACGTTTTTAACGAGGAGTAACCAGACGCATCTATCCCTATTCCGCCACCGGGGGCAGTTACCAGCAAGCCTTTGCCAACTTCAAAAACCCCATTATTCTGCCAGCTCTGATAAAATGTATTTGAATTGGTTACAGGTGCTGTCATTAATCGCCATGATCTCCTCGGAGGAATGTACCTTTCCACATTCACGTTACCATTGGTATAAGTTCCTGTTCCTTGCGCCACTCTTGCTGTAGCGGATGAACTTGATTTTAAGGTAAGATATCCGAAGGTAGTTAATACTCCCGCCGTAGGCGTATATGTTCCCGTTAAATTTAATTCGCCCCCAATCAATACACCTGCGGTATTATTAATGGTTAAATTTTTGATGGTATTGGTGCTAAAGGCATTTGCTGGTATTGCCTGCTGCACAGCACCCCTCATTGAAACAGTGCCTTTTGTTGCTGTGAATGTTCCACTATTACTAATAACACCGTAAATTTCAAAGACACCCGTTGAATCTACAGTAATGCTTGCCCCGGTAGAAACGGTAATATTATTGATGGGTGCGGTTGTTGTTATATTTGGAAACCTGCCGCCTGTTGGAATAGCAGGAATTGTAACATTGCTTGTGAATATCGGCAAGGAGGATGGTGGAACGCCTCCACAATCCCAATTTGCCAAGGTGCTCCATTCCGTGGTATTTGTTCCCGCCCAGGTAATAGTGTTAATGGTAGCCGTTACGGGTACCCTGCCACCCGAAGTACACTGGGAAGCATCCGTAGATACATAATAAGTTGCCGTAGCCGATATCGATGGAGCATAAGTTGTGCCCGTAGCGAGTGGGGTACCGCCTATGCTGGCGGAATACCAACTGATCGTTCCTGAAGTGGCGGCAGCGCTCATGGCAACAACACCCGTACCACATCTTGATGAAGGTGTTACAGACGAAATGCCCACCACTGCAATTGCAACCTGGGCCGAAGTTGCAGCGCCAGCGCAACCGCTACCACTTGAAACTTTCAGCTGGTAGGAAATTGAGCCTGTGGCATTAACCGGCGGGAGGTATGTTTTTAATATTGCGCCTGGTATATCCAGGTAACTTCCGGAAGCATTTGATTGCCATTGGTAAAATAAATTACTTCCTCCTGTTACCGTACAGGAAAAAGAGATAAGCGTATTTAAACAGGTGGTTGTGCCGGAAGCCGATATCGTTACTGCAGTGGGTGCTGCAGGTGCCACTGCAACAATTGAAAATAAGCTACTGGTAGTGCTATAACCATTCCCTGACTCTGTAACAATTGCCCTGTATTTGTAATTATTGGTGGCTGACACAATTGTGAGCCTGTTGGTGATTGCACCCGAATAAGCTCCCCCGTTGATTACTGCCGACCACGTAAGGCCGCCATCGGTTGATTCCTGCCATGAATAGGATAGGGTTCCCCCGGATGCGGCAGTGGTTATCACTTCTAAATTGGCCGTACCGCCCAAACAAACCGAACTATTTGTTTTCTCCAAATTCGGAGAAATATTGGGATACATTTCAAGACCGTCTGAATAAGCAATAAACGCATAATCGCTTGTACCGCTGGGGGTAATTTTTAATGCAACCACCTGCGTATAATTAGCGGCAGTTATCCCAAAATCGGACAATTTAAATCCAACCAACCTGATTTCCTTTGGCGCATTCGTTGAGAAAGCACTGTAACAAACTGCGGAATTAAATGGGTCGCCTGGCCCTAAATAGAATAAGTCTGTAGTATAACTGCCGAATTTGGTCAGCAGGTTCATATTTTGAGTAATAGAGTTCCCCACTAAGTTACCGGCTGCATTTAAAAATTGAAAATTATCGTTCGCAGTTGTTGGATCAGCAATTTGTGTAATGATAATATCCGGTTGGTCATCTGATATTTTTTCCGGGTGGGTTATGCTTAAGCCAAAAGTCATTATTGCACTGGCAGGCAAATTGGTTACTCCGGTACCCAGGTCTAATCCGTTTAATCCATCGGTCATAACATCCTTTATAGTTAACCCCGCCAGAACAGAAGCATTTGCAACTGATGCATTGCCATCCACTTTACTACTCATAGCAAGGTAAATACTGGAAGCTGAATTGGTTCCTGCTATATTGGCTACGGGAAGGGATTTAAAAACACTTGGCGTATAACCAATCCCCTGGCCGGTCAGTATGCTGTTATTAACTCCTGTTGAATAAGTAATACCATTATATGTAAATGCCAGCAGGTTATGACTGTTGTCGGGCGTAACTGAATTATTAGCGGCTGTTGTTGTAGCCCAATAGCCTTCAAAGTCGGTGATCACGCCGGATAAGGCGAGATAATAAAAACCAGCTTTGCTCACCATTTGTACAGGTGTTGTTACATTTACAGATCCTGAAGCTCCTAAAGGCACCACAGCTGTTATCTTTGTTGCTGATACCTCTATAAAAGAAGCTGCAGCAACTCCACCAAAACTTACCGCAGTTACCCCGGTAAAGTTTGTACCTGTGATAGTTACAGTATTTCCCATAGCAGCTGAAGTGGGAGAAAACGAACTGAATGTGGGAGTTTGGGAAAAAACTACATGCGAAAACAATACCGCAAAAAGCAACACGGAAGATTTTATTGTACCGGGTACTTTATTAAAAAAAAAGGTGAAACAATTAAGCACGGCATTACTAAGGGCTGATTTTATCACCATATTGGATATTTATTCTTTTCCTGAAGGCAAAAATGCTTTAATTAAAAGGATTTTATTGTAGAACATACATGGGATTCATTATAGACGGATTACTATACAATATGTCGGGCGCCAACAAATCGCATCTCCCATATTGATGAATAATGATACTATTAGTGAAACCGCAGGGATTCATTACAAGTTTATTGGGCCTGGCATTTGCCGGGGGCCTTTTAGACCTCGGGGTTTCCCTGAATATACAAACGGCCATATCACTATCACTGCATCCGCTTCTACCATTTTAGTCTATCTCTACGGCGACAATTTTTGTTTTCAGGATACCAGCGATCTTTGATATATAAGTATGCAAAGACATTTCAATTGCTTCCAGGAAGTTGCCCCCGAAGCGTCCACCAGCCGCGCATATGGCGGTATCCATTATAGAAACAGTGTGGATGCAGAAGCTGAGCAAGGTAAAAAGGTTAGCCGGTTTATTATAGAAAAAGTACTGGCGCCTTTAAAAGAAAAAAAGCAATATTTTATTGTGCACAGTTACCTAAACAGGGCGCTTCAAATATAGTATTACCCAATTCAAGAACCTGTTTAAAAATGATTTTGGCACCTAATCCCTGGATTTTTAATTGCCATGAATGCACGAACTAGTCCGAATAATGATAATTTTTTCTAAAAAATTCGTCCTAATTCGTGCATTGGTGGCAAAAGGGATCAGCCTATGATTGCATAATTATTTTAATCATAATTTTTATATACAATATTAATGTTCGCCATGACCTATCCAGAAAGACGGCAGAGAAGAAAAAATGACGTAAATTGAAACTCAATTATCTTAATTTGAGAAAGAAATCTATAAGATATTTTAGATACAACATTAGAAAATCAATCCCTTGTTTTGTTATTTACCCGATTGCATGAGAAAGATATTTGCTTTTATTATTTTAGTTTTTGAACTTAATTCTTTTACTGCTAAAGCACAGACGTGCACGGGAAGCTTAGGAGATCCCATAATAAGTGAGACATTTGGTACCGGGTATAATGTCCTTCCCGCATATAAAACTTCCTACCCCTATGTAGGTGGCTGCCCGCCAAAAAATTCCTATACACTCGATCATTTTCTTTTTGGTTGCGGGCCCAGGTCCTGGGTGCAAATGGTAGGGGATCATACCGGTGATCCTAATGGCAATTACATGCTGGTAAATGCCGAAAGCGAGCCTGGAACAGTGTATATGGATACTGCCAAAGGATTGTGCGGCAACACGGTTTACCAGTTTGGAGTATGGGTAACCAGTGTGATGACAAAATTTGCCTGTAATGGAAATGCTGTACTACCCAATCTAAAATTCCAGGTTACAACATTATCCGGAACCGTACTGGCTTCGGGCAGTACCGGTAACCTTCCGATAGTGGATGAAAGAGAATGGAAGTTTTATGGCCTGTCATTAATAACCCCAATCAATATCACGGATGCAATTGTGAGCATTACGATCAATCCTGCATATGGCTGCGGTAGCGGTTTTGCGCTGGATGATATTACATTAAGGCCGTGCGGCCCCTCAATTTCCGCTTTGATTGATGGAACACCCGGGCCTGCCCAGGTATGCGCCGGCTATACCGATCCTTTTGTTGTACAGGCCAGTTATTCCCCGGGCCTTGCAGATCCTGTATTGCAATGGCAAAGCAGTACGGATACGGGAAGAACATGGCAGGATATCCCGGGCGAAACAGCGCTTTCGTATACAGTACCACACCGGAATTCAGGGGTTATTTTATATCGTGCCGGCATAGCCGAAAGAACCAATATAAATTCCCTTAAATGCCGGATAACATCAAATACCATTTACACAAATATCAATCCCCAGCCGGCGCATGTAGCGCCACAAACTGTGTACGGTTGCCTTGGAAAGGAGTTTTTGTTTCCTGCAGCAGATCCAAAAGCTTTAGAAGTATTGTGGACGGGTACCGATGGATATAATTCAATTAAGCCGGCTGCGCCAATACCAATTGTTCAGTACAAGGATACCGGGCTGTATACGCTGAAAGAAACATTCTATTTTGGCTGCCTTTCACTGGATAGTTTCTATCTGAAAGTTTTTCCAGGAACCACTATTTCTGCGAAGCCTTCCTACCCGTTATGCGAGGGCGCAAGCGAACAGTTATTTACGTCAGCAACGGATACTGTAAACTATAAATGGACACCATCAACCGGGTTATCAAGCGACGACATCCCAAATCCGGTTGCCACCCCGTCTGACTCTACAAATTATAAAGTGATGGTCACAAACAAATACGGCTGTAAAGATTCTGCCTTCCTTCAAATAGATGTTTACAGGAACGTGTTTGCCGATGCCGGCCGGGATATGACTATTCTCAAAGGCGATACCTTAATATTAAATGGGTCTTTAAAGGGGACGGCAGTAAATTTTTATTGGACACCAGCTTCATTCATGAACAATGACCATTTGATAAATCCCGCTGTTTATCCGCCTGCCGACGGCACCTATACTTTACATGTGCTCTCAACCGTTGGCTGCGGTTCCACTTCTGATGAGGTAAAGATCAAAGTGTATAATGCCTTTAATATTCCAAATGCATTTACGCCCAACGGTGATGGAAAGAATGAAAAGTTCGAAGTATTAATGCTGGATAATTATAAATTAACAGGCTTGCAGATCTATAACAGGTATGGCCAGGTGGTTTTTTCATCCAAAGGTTCGTATGAAGGATGGGATGGTATGTTTAAAGGCGAACCGCAGCCAGGGGGCGTTTATATTTATCACCTGGAAATACAAACTCCGGCCGGGAAAAAAATATCAAAAAAAGGAACAATTGTATTACTTAGATAAATCATTAGAAATTTATGGTACGCATTTTACCCTTACCGTCTTTAATTTGAACCGATATAATATTGGTGTCAATATTTAAAAAATGGCCCGACTGAGATAAAAAGGAAGACCCATAATTAATTTCGCGTTTTTGTTTCTTACCGTTCCTGTAGGTAATAATAGCGCTCACATCAAATGGATCCATGGCAATAGTTTTTTGATTGGCTTTCCATTCAAACACTTTTAAGGCTCCCTTGTTTTGACTTGCTGCTAATAAGGATCTTCCATTAACAGCTCTTAGTTTTACCAAAGCCTTGCCATTACCCGGGATGAAAATGCCGCTTTGCAAAATAGTTTGTGGAATAAAACCTCCAGCACCATCGCCCTTCAAAAGCAACCCATTACAGGCATCATATCTTCCTACTGAAA
>JBDTVX010000207.1:0-10555 GCA_040007015.1 Ferruginibacter sp.
CCGCAGTAACCCGGGATTTCACTTTTATATAATAAGTGCCAGGTGCAAGACCGTCTGCAGTTACGAATTTTGTTGTGGGGTTTCCAATACCATCATATACTTCAACAGTTCCCAGTGCCGTAGTACCATCATTATCATAAAGGGTTAAATCAACATCCAGAAAATTATTGCTATAAACGCTGCCTCTTGCAGTCGTAAGATATACCCGTAACAGGCCATCGGCTGTAGTAGTTACTTTGTACCAGTCCATACTATCACGCTGGTTATTATAATAGTAACCAACATGCCCGGTTTTGCTGCCGGCGAGAGGTAGAATAATTGCAGTGGCCGCACCACCATTAGGTTCAGCATCATTTGCAAGCAACGGTGTAAAGAGGCTATCCGAAATTGTATAATCTTCAAAATTAGTATTATTACGGGATTGTACTTGTATATAGTAAGTGCCGGGTGCAAGCCCGTCGGCAGTTATCGAATCTTTTGCGGGGCCTCCAAGATTAAAATCATATACCTGAACAAACCCCAATGCTGTAGTGCCGTCATTATCATAAAGGGTTAAGTTAATATCCATAAAATTATTACTATACTTACTGCCTCTTGCAGTGGCAAGATATATGCGTAACAAGCCATCGGCTGTAGTGGTCACTTTATACCAGTCTGCAGTATCCCGCTGGTGATTATAGTAGTAACCAACATGCCCTGTTTTGCTGCCGGCAACAGATACAGCAATTGCAGTGGCAGCAGTACCGTCAGGTTCGGCATCATTTGCAATTGATGATGTAAATAAACTATCAAAAAGAGTATAACTTCCGAAATCAGTAGAGGAATGCGGAGTAATTTTTACATGGTAAATTCCAGGTGAAAGACCTTCAGTACTGACAATAACAGTGGAATTATTAATTGATTGTGTGGTAGCTGATAAATTCGTACTTCCATCATTATCATACAAAGTTACATCCAGATCGGCAGGGCTCACAGTTGTAAATGTAAGCCTGAGTAAGCCATCTGCATTTGTCGTAATATTCCACACATCCGTGTTGCCGGTGGATAAATTTCCACTCACACTGCCATTCAATGTCAATGTTCCACCTTGTGCGTTTGAATTAATTGATGCTATTAACAAGGAGCAAGTGATCAAAGCGCGTAAAATTTTTATTTTCATTTTTGTAAGTTTATTTCTTTATAATATGGAAAACCGGTTTTTAAAATGAATTATTTATATATAAATGGAAATCAGTTCAAACAGGTAAGAAAACGACGCTTTTTTGCAATCGGAAATCTTGAGCAAAGCGTGAAATTTGAACTGTAAATTTGAAGTAAGTTGCCTGCCCGCGCAATAACGCAAATGTATTATTTTACCTTAGAAACGTTAGCAGCCGGGAGAAAGGCTTTGGCGCCGAGAGTAAGAAAATGAAGGGCATTAAGCAGCATGTCATAGTAGATGCGTTGGACTTAATACTTGCAGTTGTCATTCAAAGTGCATCCGTACAAGATCGTAACGGTGATGTAACGTTTTAAACAACCTGATTAAAAACTGGAAAAAAGTGATTAAGATCTTTGCCGATGGGGGATTTTCAGGAAAGTTGATTGACAAAGTAAAAGATCAATTCAAAATAAAACCCGAAATCATAAAAAGAGAGGAACTACATACTTATAAAATATTACTTAAAAGATGGATTGCCGAAAGAACCTTTTCATGGATCGATACCAATGGAAGAAACCTGCAATAATATAGACCCGTCAATCATTCATCTTTAATTTATAATTGGTTAAAGCGGAAATACAACTGTTACATGATGGCCAAAACAATATTCACAGGTAAAGAGATAAAAAAATATTTATATTGTATTCATACGTTATCTTTTTTCAATTTTCACCTCATTCTCCAACGGTATTCCTTTTTCAAAATCAGTTAAATTCTTTATCGTTGTAATGGCAATTTGTTCTACAGCTTCCCTGGTAAAAAAAGCCTGGTGGGGTGTAATGATTACATTGTTAAACGACATCAGCCTTTCTATCAAATCGTCCTGGATAATGCTTTGCGATAAATCCTTAAAGAATAAATTTTCTTCGCCCTCATACACATCAATACCCAAATAACCTACTTGCTGTTTCTTTAAGGCTTCAACCGCATCTGATGTTTTGATGACTGCTCCACGGCTTGTATTTATCACCATGGCCCCCATTTTCATTTTAGCAAAAGCAATGCTGTTAAAAAGGTGATGTGTTTTTTCTGTAAGGGGACAATGAATAGAAATAATATCCGAAGCCTGTAATAGATTATCAAACGTTTTATACTCAATCCCTTTTTCTATAAGGGCAGCAGATTCCTTAATATCATAAGCAATTACTTTACAACCAAAGCCCAGCATAATATTACAGAATGCCCTGCCGATTTTTCCTGTTCCAATTACTCCCACTGTTTTTCCGGAAAGATTAAAGCCCATCAGGTTATTGAGAGAGAAGTTATTTTCTCTTACCCTATTATAAGCCTTATAAGTTTTCCTGTCCAGCGTGAGTATGAGTGCAACGGCATGCTCTGCAATAGCCTGTGGAGAATAGGCCGGCACTCTTAGTACTTTTATATCCCTTTTTGCCGCTGCTGCAATATCTACATTATCATAACCTGCACTCCTAAGGTCAATCAATTTAATACTGTTTGCGGATAATTGATCAATTACCGCTTCATCAATTTTATCAGTAAGCAATACACAAATGGCATCAAAGCCTGTTGCTAAATGGACGCTGTCTTTGGTAAGGGCATTATCAAAATATGTTAATTGATGCTTACCCCCGGTATTGAATTTATTGAGGTATTCCCTTTCATAATATTTTGTGCTGAATACGGCTACCTTCATTGTTGTTTGTTGTTTAGATTTCTATGCCAACTGGCTTAAAAATTGCTCCAGGAATTATTTAATTTAAAAGCGTTGCCATTTTTACTTTTGCGTGCTCATTTTCACTTATAATAAATCTATTAACCATCATGACATACAAAAGCAACTGGTTTTTGGGTGTTATAAAAATCCTCCATTAATTCTATTGAGTTGTTATCATTTGCCAGATCCCACAATGGGCCATTCGCGACCGGATAAAAGACCGCATCGTAATCTGCGGGTTTCACTTCACTTAATCTTAAGGAATATGCAACTTTATCAATCACTTCATTATCCTTATAAAAGCGTTCGATAGTGGAAGATTGGGCATCCGTAGCTTCACGCTTTGGGTCAACCGGTGGCTGCTTTCCAGCAGGAGAGGCAATAGTTGTAACGGCACCAGCATCCGTCAATACATAATAAAGTGCCGCAAATTCTTCAATCCCAAAACCGGTTTTTTTACCGGTGTTACCTAACTCAGTGTGAGAGGTTAATACAATGAGTATTTTCATAATCATTATTCAAGTTTAAAATAATAAAGTAAAAGAGGTTGTTCACAAGTTGTTCAATCATTTCCAGGTTTACTTATTTTGGTTTTATAAATTAACCCACTGATATTTGTATGGTGTCCGTAGCGGCAACTTAATCACCAGGATAACTGGCAGTTTCAAGTTTCAATTCCGGCGAAAATTCATACACTCTCGGTTTGCCGGTGGCAATATTTACGTCAGCAATTTCCGTTGCACTAAACCTTTCTAAGTACATCATTAAAGCCCTCAAACTATTGCCATGAGCTACAACCAGTATGTTTTTATCCGCTTTCAATTGAGGCTCAATAGCTGCTTTATAATAAGGA
This sequence comes from Ferruginibacter sp., assembly GCA_040007015.1. GTDB lineage: Bacteria > Bacteroidota > Bacteroidia > Chitinophagales > Chitinophagaceae > Ferruginibacter. Next base: position 3,730 of record JBDTVX010000207.1, read on the forward strand.
ACCACCCTGTTGTAGGTATCTTTAAGGCTCTCTCCGTTTGGCGGAGATATGTCATAACTTCTTCTCCACAACAGCACTTTATCTGCACCATATTTATCTGCCGTTTCGGTTTTATTCAATCCCTGCAGATCGCCATAATTTCTTTCATTCAAGGCGGCAGACTGTATTACAGGAATATTTTTTCCCAGTTCATTTAAAATTATATCTAGTGTATGGATGGCCCTTTTCAATACGGAGGTGAATGCTATGTCGATCATATAGTCTTTTAAAAGAAAGCCTGCAAGCCTGGCTTCCTGCTGACCCAATGTGGTAAGGTCTATATCCACCTGACCTGTAAACTTGTTTTCAAGATTCCAGGTAGATTGGCCATGTCGTAATAAAATAAGGGAAGGCATAAACGTATTGTTGATTTTGAAATCTTGTTTTTACTTTATCAATCTCTCCATGCAATGTACCTTAAATCCATGCTCAGCTTTTTAATCCTCCGGGATAACACATATTTACAATTATAAGACCGCCCTGTTTTGGAAACTGCGGGCTGCTTCATTGCTATAGTTGCTTGGTGGTTTGAAGCCTGCTTAAATCAAACCCTTTTTCTTTTAATCGGGTAGTAATTTCTTTATAAACTACTTCACTCATCTTTGCCGTTCTTGAAAGTATCCACAAATACTTTTTATTGGGATGGCTTACAACAGCATAACTGTAATCACCGGCCAAATCAATTATCCAGTATTTACCCCTAAATGGCCAAAAAAATTGAACCTTTAATTTTGCATTCCCGGAATTTTTTTTAATAAATGCCTTCCCTTTGATGTAAGATGGTTTACCATTTACTGAATCTTTATGGCACCTGTTTTCAACAATTATGTAACCTCTGTCCGTAGCAGTGTATTGTGCTGTAGTGCAGGTGCATCCTTTTTGAAAACGTTGTGGATAAGCAGCTATCTCATACCATTTTCCTGCATACCTGTTCAAGTCCACATAAGGTACTGTTTGCAGTGTTTTAGATTTTGAATTATTTATCATAAAAATTATGAAGCAAATGTAATAAAACAGTGCAAATACTATAGGAGAAAATGATTTTTGAACAAAAACCTAATAGTGATGTTCAATTTAATTCAATCAGCCGGGATAATACTTTATGCCCGAATTTCTTCCCTGATCGGCAATTCTACGATTGCCTTAGAGGAAAAAGGAATTTTGTTTTAAAGCAGTATTCCGAATTTTAGCTGAAATCAAGCCAACAATAAGTAAATAATCAGGCGGCCCTTATATAACAAACATCCAATTAATTATGGGTAAGGAATTGCACTATACGGGTAATTTTCAGGTCATTTTTATATATTAGTAGCTTCCCAGGCAGGATTCAATTAATCCATTGTTTGGTACGTTAATTGTCCCTTATAAATCATGAAACCAGGCGCTCTTGTTTTTTTAATTTTTTGTTCAACATTTATAAGCTGTACTCGTGACGAGGTGAAGGTGCAAGTTGTAAGACATGCAACCCTAAAGTTTGATTTAAATAACAATGAATCCTGGACAGCAACTACTGTTGCATTTGGGCCTGTTTCAAAAGTGGTGGTATATCCTAATGACACCACATCCCAGGCTATTGTTTATAATCGTTTAACAGTTAATTCCACTGGTCGGTCCACGAACGGCCAAAACCTTCAGTTTATTCTGAGTTTTGATGTAACTGACCCGGTCGAATTTAAGGGTCAATACACGCCCACTTATTCGATAACCAAAGGCCTTGCACAAGTTCAATTATATAATGTTACCAACAGTAATAATTTGTCAGCATATAGTTTATGCGCAGATAATTTTAATAAGTCACAATTTCAAATTGAACGTCAGGACAAAAATGAACGACTAATTAGCGGTGTTTTTCAAATGACGCTCTGCAATACGAGAGATTCTACTGAAAAGATATCTATTCTTAACGGAACATTCACCGATATCCGTTATTAAAATTAATTAACAATTATAACTTTTTAATGAAAAAAATTTACCAGGTACTGGTTGCTTTAACGCTGGCTGAAGTATTTTTTTACCAGGGCTTATTTGCACAAGCCGATACCGGCAAGGTTGTCCCGGCAATTCCTCAAGCGCCACAAACTTCTCTTCCTCAATCGAATGGTGGCTTTGATGTCATCATTAAGGTCAACGGCGACATTATTTATGGCATAGTAAAAGAAGTGGGTATAACCCTGGTAACTTATAAGCGAACAGATATACCTGATGGGCCCATCTATACATTATTCAAAAATGAAATTTATGCCATTAGTTACCGAAACCAGGTAACAGATTATTTTAGTCCTCCTGTAGTGCAGCCAATTGCACCCGTGGGTAGCGATCTGAATCAATATGAGAAATATCCGGTTGATTACAGGAACAAACCGGTTTTTCGAAACGGAAATATCCGGATAGGTTTAGGATTTATCAAAAGTTTTAGTAAAGTCGATAATAAAGACCAATATACTTCTTCAGGAACTTTCCCTGCAATTAATATAGGATATGATGCCTATTTTAGAAATCAAGTTCGCCTGGGTTTACAAATAGGGTTCGGTTCACGGGATTACTCCAAACGGGATTACAGCACTTATGATAGTATTCAAACCAATATCGACGTGAAAGAAAATATATTTAGTCTTTTTGCTTATGCCAAATACAATCTAACGAGCAACACATCGCGCATTAAACCCTATATCATTGGAGGTTTAGGAATCAACAGTTCGCGTATTAAGTCAGAAAACTCAATCAACTTTACTAATAATCCTTCACAGACCTTATTGGTGACTTCGGGTACCCGTTCAGTCGGGATAGGTTTGATGGCCAGGATAGGAACTGATTATTATATTAATAATCAAATGCAAGCATATGCGGATATCGGCGTTGGTTTGGCAATTGTAAATCTGGGAATCTCTTTTAACTTAAAATAACAATTAAAAAAAACATATGAAAACAATCCTATTTATTTTAGTCTTCACTTCATTTGCCTTTTATTCACGTGCTCAAAGTGATAATGACCATCATCGTGGAGCATTGGCTGTATCCGTAGGAGCCGCCGCTACTTATTATTATGGCCAGGGCAATCATAATTTTAGCAAATTCGAAAATGATCGGGTAAACTGGCAAATAAATGGCATGTTGGGCCTCACGATAGGTCGCGACAAGGCTGATCGTAGAACAATCATTGGAGCATTTGGTAGCTTTGGTTTGAACAATGCAAATACAATCTCAAATATATTTGCAGATCAGGAGTATATAACTTTAGCAACTAGTCAAAGTTCAAATAACAATGCTTATACATTGGAAGGAGGATTACTTATTGCTGAAATTTTTAGGGTCAGTACGGGTGTAGGTCAACAAATTTTCGATAATCAAAGTATTGCCTCAAAAAACGGAATTAATTTCGATGCCACCACTTTGAAGTTCAATTCAACAACTGTTGGATTTAATTTTAATGTAGGCGCGGTTGGAATAGTGCTGAATTGTAATTTTAATTATGGTAAGGATTATGTTAATACGATTATTAATCCTTCCGCTGGATTAAACTTTCGTTTTTAATGGTAAATAAGAAGTCGAACAAATTCTATAAAACAAGGTGAATGGTTCCTGTGAATTAAAAGCAAGTCCCTTTGTCTTTTATAACCAGCATATCAAATTTTAATAATCCTGCTTAAAATTGAAAATCTACATAAGTTTTCGGCCAATTGCCGATGACAATATTATTGATAACAAACAGAGTATGAATTACCGCTGGTTGAAAACCAGCGGCGAAGGAACTGGGTTCGTAAATCAGGAAAAGAATTATAAGGGAAATGGTTCCTTTTTATTAAAAATTAACTTCCATTATTATTTTGACCGTACTTTTTTTATTGTTTTCTTAATTGCTTTTTTTAAAGGGGGTGTTTTTTTTACCTGAGCAGTCTTGCTTACTTTTTTAACTGATGAGCGCTCCTTTTTCGGGGCAGCTTTTTTAGTAATCTTTAGCGGCGCTTTTGCAGCGGGTTTTTCATTTGTGGTAAAATTACTTACGGCTGCCTTTACCGATTCAATAGTATTACCCGCCATCTCTGCCAGGTGGTCTTTTTGACCGACTATTTTACCAGCAAGTTCGCCTACTTTTCCTGCCATCTTAATCAGCGTGCTTTTTTCCGGGATTTCCTTTTTAGGGTTGTTTTTTTTCTTTGCCATGTAAAGTGATTTATAGCAGTAAATATAATTAATACAAAATAAAGTTGCTATTAATGTTTTTTGGAACTTTAAAAATGAAAGGCAAATTTGGTAGGGGTTGACCTACGTGTCAACCCGTTGGACTGCCTGTCAACCCGTTGGACTATATGTCAACCCGTTAGATTACACGTCAACCCGCCAGATTATATGTCAACCCGTTGGCCTACATCTCAACCCGTTAGATTATATGTCAGCCCGTTGGACTATATGTCAACCCGTTGGCCTATATTTATGCCTTGCCTGAAAATGTTTAACGGTAGGGGCAGACACATAGGTCTGCCCCTACTGAAAATGTTTAACGGTAGGGGCAGACACATAGGTCTGCCCCTACGGGACCCGAACCGCCAACGGAAACGGGTTGAAACGACCGATCAAAAATAATATGGACAATAAACCCAAATATGATCCCAATGTTCACCACCGCCGGTCAATCCGTTTGAAGGGGTATGATTATTCACAAAAAGGATTGTATTTTGTAACAATTGTGGTACGCAACAGGTTGTGTTTATTTGGTGAAATAATTAACCAGGAAATGATTTTGAATGATGCCGGTAATATGATTGGCAAATGGTATTTTGAACTGCAAAATAAATTTGCTGATATTATATGCAATGAAAAGATAGTGATGCCCAATCATTTTCATTGCATAATTGAAAATACGGGGATGGTTTTCCCAACCAAAATTGGTTTGGAAAACGTAGGGGCGGACCTATGTGTCCGCCCCGATTCTAATAACGCCAGGGATTTGTTGGAAACACCGAATATGGAAGAAGGTCAAACACGCAGGTCGTCCCCCACGCATACCGACGGTTCAAATATTTTAGGCGACCATACTGGATCGCCTTTATCGCAAACGGTACAATGGTTTAAAACAATGTCAACCAATGAATATATACGAAATGTAAAATCAAATAATTGGCCCCGCTTTGATAGCAAATTATGGCAACGGAATTACTATGAACACATCATACGGAATGAAAAATCATACCATGCCATTTCAGAGTATATAATCAACAACCCAAAGAGTTGGGGAAAGGATTTTGTAAACCCAATCAATCAAAAGAAAGCATGAGCAACAACACTACAGCAAACACCTCCGGCATAGTTTCTAAAGTATGGCATTTACCTGATGATGTGCAATACCTGGCAAATTATGTAAAATAGCGACATAGCCAAAAGACCCAATATGTAAGCCGGAAAATAGCAATGCCCTACAAGTTAAGGTGGTTCCCTGATGTTGTTTTTAATGGGGAAATTATTACCGATTCCAATTATGGTAGCTCATGTTTAAATATTTTATCAATGCGATGATGTATTGCTTCGCAGAACTTTTGAAAAGGCGCCCATATCAAATACTGATGAACCTGGAACTGCGGTAGTTTCCAGATTTCAAGAGGATATTTTCTTTTGTAAAGCAATAAGTTCACCGATAAACACTCATATTCTGCTTTGGGCAGCATTTTTGTTGAATATCATTAAAATCAACCAATGAGCGAACACTATTACAACTCAAAAGACCTGGGAAAATTTGGCAATGTAGCCGATTTTCAAAAAGAACTGGGTGAGAAGTTTTTTACCTATTACGGTGAAGTATTTAAAGACAGTGAATTATCTGCAAAAGAGAAATCACTGATAGCCCTTGCTGTAGCGCATGCGGTGCAATGCCCTTATTGCATTGACGCCTACAGTACAGATGCTTTTGAGAAAGGATGGAGCGAATCACAGATGATGGAGGCGGTTCATGTGGCATGTGCCATTCGTGGCGGGGCTTCGCTGGTACATGGAGTGCAAATGATGAATAAGGTAAAAGAAATTTCCATGTAGATGAAATCCTTAAAAGCACAACATAGCATTCTTGCCAATGCCCGGGAACAAGTTGAAATCATTGAACATGGCCAAACCGGTGATTTTGCGTTGATCCCTTTTCAGCAAAAATTAAAGGAAGCTGGTCTATATCCCTTAAAACCTGCAAGGGTCGAAATCTTCCAGGTAAATATTGGTAAGATGTGTAATCAGACCTGCAGGCATTGTCACGTGGATGCAGGTCCTGACAGAAAAGAAATTATGACCAAAGAAACCATGCAGCTCTGTATTGATGTATTAAGGAAAAACGAGCAACTCCAAACAGTCGACCTCACGGGCGGCGCACCGGAGTTGAATCCTGGCTTTCAGTGGTTTGTTGAAGAGATATCAAAGCTTCATCGCCATATCATTGTACGCTGCAACCTCACCATTATTTTGGCAAATAAGAAATACCATTACCTGCCCCAGTTTTACAAAAAGCACACCGTTGAAGTAGTTTCTTCTCTACCTTTTTACACCCAGGACAGAACAGACAGGCAGCGTGGCAACGGTGTGTTTGAAGACAGCATCAAAGCCCTGCAAATGCTCAATGAAGCGGGTTATGGTAAGGAAGAAACAGGTTTGCAATTAAATCTTGTTTACAATCCCGCAGGCGCATTTTTACCACCGGCTCAACAAGCACTGGAAAAGGAATACAAGCAGGCCTTAAAACAAAGATTCAATATTGAATTCAACAATCTTTATGTCATTACGAATATGCCTATCAGCAGGTATCTTGATTACC
>JBDTVX010000208.1:0-10475 GCA_040007015.1 Ferruginibacter sp.
TTTACCAAAGGAATTCAATTCAATGCAAATATGGTGTGGTATGTTGCGGTTGCATTTGCGGGCGGAATCTGCGGCGCTTATTTTGGGGCCTTGCGGTTTAAGCAAACCATTTTAAAAAATGTGCTGGCGGTTGTTTTGCTATTGGCGGCTTATAAATTATTGTTTACGCATGCTTAAAAAATTCTATCATCACAGGTGCCGGATTATTCAATTTTACTTTTTTAATATGCCTTCTAAGAATAAACTATGAAAAAATTATTGCCAGGTATTTTGATCTTTATTTCCCTTCAGTCAGTGGCCCAAAAAACGATTGCCGCCACTGACAGTTTTACCGTGGAAGGAACTGTAAAACAATCCCGGTCTTTTTCATTGCAGGATTTAGCTGATCTGCCAATGATCTCGATAGACAGTATTGTGATAAGCAATCATCTCAAAGCAAGAAGACATGCAATAAAAAATATAAAGGGTGTATTATTAAAAGATGTTTTGGGTAAAATAACGATTGACCAGGAAAATGTAAAAATATTGAGCGAATATTATATCGTGTGCATAGCTTCGGATAACTATAAAGCTGTTTTTTCATGGAATGAAATTTTCAATAATGAAACAGGCAGGCACGTATTGATCATTACAGAACAGGATGGAAAGAAGGGTGCATCATTGGACGGCCGCATTGCGATAATCTCTCCTACTGATGATGCTACCGGCAGAAGATATGTAAAAGGACTTCAAAAAATAATCATTGAAAGGGTGAAGTAAATTGGATACTAATTATAATTAAGATAACAGGTATTAAAACCTGCCAGGTTTGTCAGCAAAAGAATATTTTTTATGAAAGTCAATATCATACTATTTGGCCAGCTTACCGATATTGCGGGTACTGATAATTTTACACTGGAAAATGTTGCCGATACAGATGGCCTCGTGGCGAAGCTTCACAAATCTTATCCTCCATTGATCAATTCAAAATATGTGATCGCGGTAGATAAAAATATTATATCAACAAACACGTTACTTACCAATAATTGCACCGTTGCTTTACTACCGCCCTTTTCAGGTGGATAAAATAATGAAACCCGATAACGCATCATACGAAAGATACCAGCGCCAGACCATTTTAAAAGAATTTGGCGAAGCGGGGCAGCAAAAGTTACTGCATTCAAAAGTATTGGTGATTGGCGCCGGCGGCCTGGGCTGCCCGGCGCTGCAGTACCTGGCAGCCGCCGGCATAGGCAATATCGGTATTGTGGATGATGATATAGTTTCGATCACCGACCTTCATCGCCAGGTTTTATATTCAACCTTTGATATTGGATTTTCAAAAGCGGAAAAAGCAAAACATAGCCTGGCAAGATTAAATCCCGGTATCGATATCATCGCATACAAGGAAAGGTTGACCACATTCAATACACTGCCCATTATCAGCGCGTACGATATTGTGATTGATGGTACAGATAATTTTGCTTCACGTTACATGATCAATGACGCCTGTGTATTGTTGAATAAACCATTGGTGTATGGTGCAGTTTCACAATTTGAAGGACAGGTTGCCATATTTAATTATCAAAATAAAAAAGGCGACACCCCAGTCAATTACCGCGACCTGTTTCCGGAGCCCCCGCGGGAGGGCGAAGTATTAAACTGTGCAGAAGCAGGCGTACTGGGCGTTTTACCGGGTATCATCGGTACCATGCAGGCAAATGAGACGATCAAGCTGATCACGGGTATGGGCAAAGCACTGATCAATTCCATTTTAACCTACAATGCATTAAACAACCGGGTATATGAATTGTCTTTATCGGCAAGAAAAGAAACGCTATTGTTCACCCCTGCAACAGCGTTCGCATTTCAACAAATGGATTACGATTGGCTATGTTCTTCAAACAACCGAAAATTTGAAATAAATGGAGAAGCTTTTAATCATTTATTGAACACCGGCAATGCTGATATTATTGATGTAAGAGAGACGGGAGAACTGCCCCTGCCAACCGGATTTAATTATACACAAATTCCTTTATCAGAATTTAAAGAAAAAATTACTTCTGTTAAAAGTGAAACGGTAATTGTATTTTGCCAGTCGGGAAAAAGAAGCCTTCAGGCTGCACAGTGGTTATTTGATGAATTTGGCGAATCAAAAAAAATATTCAGTTTGCAGGGTGGTATCTTCAACTGGCTAAAAAACAACTCAATGCAACAGCCATGAAAGAAAGAAAACCAAAAAATATATTTGTGGCCGGCCCAATTGCGGCCACATTTATTGGAGAAAGCATTCAGCAGCATAGTACCAAAACCGGTATTGGTGGCCATAGTATTTTCCTGGGACAGGTGAGGGCGGATATGATCGATGGCCAAACCGTAACCGCAATTGAATACACCGCGTATGAAGAAATGGCGCTTGAAAAAATGCATGAAATAAGAGAGGCCATCTTTAGTAAATATGCCCTCACCTGCATGCATGTGTACCACAGCCTCGGAATGGTTGCCGCCGGTGAGATATCTTTATTTGTCTTTACTTCTTCCGCCCACCGGAAAGCGGCTATTGATGCCTGTGCCGAAACGGTAGAAAGAATAAAATCGGAGCTGCCCGTATGGGGAAAGGAATTGTTTGAAAATGAAACCTATCAATGGAAGGAGAATAAATAACATGGTTAATATAACACAAAAAAATAACAGCCTTCGAAAGGCGGTTGCTACAGCGATCCTTACGGTATCCAAACCGGAAACGATCGAAGCCATCAGGGATAAAAAAGTTCCAAAAGGAGATGTATTCGAATTCTCAAGAGCGGCAGGCTTACTGGGCATAAAAAAGACCAGTGATGTAATCCCTGACTGCCATCCGCTACCCATAGAATACGCAACCATCACATACTCTATTGAAGGTTTGACCATCGTTATTACTGTGGAAGTACATACCATTTATAAAACCGGCGTGGAAGTGGAAGCAATGCATGGCGCCGCCGTAACCGCCTTAACCATGTACGATATGCTAAAGCCACTTGATAAAGAAATAGAAATATCTTCGATCCGGCTGCAAAGCAAAAAAGGTGGTAAAACAGATCTCCAAAAAGACCTGGCTACCGATCTGCGCTGTGCCGTAGTCGTTTGTTCTGATAGCGTGGCTGCAGGCAAAAAGAAAGATAACTCAGGTGAATTGATTATACAAAAACTGGAACAGTATAATTTGCTGGCAGAGTTCTACAAAGTTGTTCCTGATGATTTTGCCATTATCCAGTCAACCATGAAACAGTTGAGTGAAGATGAGTTTAACCTGGTCCTTTTTACCGGTGGAACAGGGCTTTCTTCAAGAGACGTTACACCGGATGCGATCGCTCCTTTGCTCGACCGGCAAATTCCCGGCATTATGGAAGCAGCCCGTAATTACGGACAGCAAAGGACGGGATTTGCAATGCTTTCAAGAGGAGTGGCCGGGTTTATTAAAAATACATTGGTGATCACATTGCCCGGTTCTCCGCGTGGTGTGAAGGAAACAATGGATGCTGTGTTCCCTTATGTGCTGCATGTATTTAGGGTGGCGGAAGGGATGCGGCATGATTGAGAATAGATAAAAGACAAGCTTTTTAGTTTGGTATCGCATATGTCGATCTTTCAAATCTACATCATTACAGCACATTTGATTGATTGGCATTTACCGGTTTTGGTTCAAATAATTTTCTACTCAGCCAATGAGCCAGCACACTACTCCCCGCTCCTACTACAGCGCCACCTAATACATCTGACGGATAATGCCTTCCCAGGTACATTCTTGAATAACCCACACTACCGGCCCATAAATACGCGGGTACGATGATATACCATTTTTTATAAGTGAGTGAAATCGTAGTGGCGGTAGCAAAAGCAAGTGAGGTATGCCCTGACGGAAATGAATACCCCCTTGAATTTGTTAAAACAAAAACATCATTCGGATATTTATCATAAGGACGGGTTCTGTTGAATATTCTTTTTAATCCTTCAGTAGCTATGATATTAATACCAATTGCTCCCAGCAATTCGTATGATTTATATCGTAGCGCCCTGTCATTTTCAATAAGCGAATACGCCAAAGAACCCAAAGATATGGTACCCGAAACAATTACATAGGAGCTACTGGCGGTTTTCCAAAACCAGGAATCAGGATATTGCGGATTGATCGATTTTAATAAATCAATATCGATATTCTGCGATTGGGCCGGCTGCCCAAACATTTGGAGGGAACAGATACAGCAAATGATACGAAAACTTTTTAGCCAGGGCATGGATTATTTTTTAGCTCTAAAAATAAATTTTAATACGGTTGCATTATTAGTGGAACCGCGTTCATTGGAAATGTACAGGTTATTATCCTTATCGAACGCGATGCCCTCCGGTTGATTAAATAATGCCGGATCCAGTGAATACACTTTTTCAATTCCCCATTTATCATCCGTTATCACCAGCAATTTATTCACGGATGATAACAGGTACCATTGGTTATCCCGGTTATTTTTAGCCAATGCAGATGGCCTGAATGCTACCTTTTTTTCATTTAGTTTTATGGCAATATCTTTTGTGTTTACCTGGAAATCGCTTTTTAATACAATGCCTTTGCCGGGTGTCAATTGAAGTATATGACCGCTTATACTTTTAGTTTCATTGTCATCACCGCATTGCTTGCATAAAACATATAGCTGGTTGGTAGCTTCATCTGCGTATAACCCTTCATATTCGCCCCTCGGTAAAAGGCCCGTGCTTTCCTGCACATTACTTATTTCTTCATCAGCGGTTATATTCAACGGGAAAGAAAACAGAACCCCGTCGCTTCTGAGCATTACTACGGTGCCGTTACAAATGGCAATATCTTCGTAATCGCCTTTCTTTCCAAATTTTTGATGTTTTACTTCCAGGCTGGATAGAGGAAAATAAAACAAACGGCCTTCTTCATCCTGTTCCGCATACATGGTATCCGGCTTACCCTTATTAAAAGCGATACCGGATATTTCATTTAATGCGGAAGGCATTTTCAATATCTCCGGTTTTGTAAGATCATAGTTGGGATCTACTTCAGTTTTTACGTGTTGCTTACAGCTAATGTAAAAAAATAAAATGAAGATCAACGTGGAAATTAATTTTATCATGGTGTAATGTTGATAGTAAAATAATGTTTCAATTCGGGAAGGCAATCTTAGTACTTGGTACCTGGTACTAAGTACTAAGATTCATCATTTCATATATTTTTTCCTGCGAGCGGATAGGCCCGAGCTCATTTTTCACCGGTATATTTTCAAGCAATCCATTGATCTGCACCGCCTGTGTATTGTCCGCCAGCTGTACCTGGATGATCTGCTTTAATTCATCTTGTATTTGCTGATCATATATGGGAAAACATACTTCTATCCTGCTGTAAATATTGCGATTCATCCAGTCTGCCGAACCTAAAAAAACCAATTCATTGTTATTATTATTAAAAATAAAAACCCTTCCGTGCTCCAGGTATCTATCAACGATCCTGGTTATCCGGATATGATCGCTGATACCTGGCTGGCCAGGCCTTAAACAACAGATGCTTCGCACTATCAACTGTATAGGAACGCCTGCCTGGGAAGCTTCGTATAATTTACCGATCATTTTTTTTTCCTCAAGATTATTCATTTTAATAGTAATGGCTGCAGGTAACCCCAGCTTTGCATTTCTTATTTCATTATCTATTAAATCAAAAAATGAAGTTTGCAAATTAAACTGGGCTACCAGCAAATGTTTAAACGATATCTCTCCGGCATTCGCAGGCTTTCTCTCCTGGCTTAAAAAAATGAATAACAACTCCAACTCTTCCAATATGCCATGATTCGCCGTCAGTAAAATATGATCCGTATAGAACCTTGCCGTGGTTTCATTTAAATTGCCGGTTGACAGCAATCCAATATACACTATCCGTTCGTGCAGCCTTCTTTTTATCAGCGCCACTTTTGCATGTACTTTTAAATTGGGTATGCTATAAATTATCCTGATGCCTGCGGCTTTCATTTTCTTGCCCCAGCGGATATTATTGGCTTCATCAAACCTTGCTTTTAACTCAACAAATACAACAACTTTTTTCCCATTACCGGCAGCGGTCATTAAAGCATTTCCAACTTTAGAATCGCCGGCGATCCTGTATAAGGTAACAAATATTTCTTCCACCGCAGGATCGATCGCCGCCTCATTAAAAAAACGCAGGATAGCATTGTACGACTCATAAGGAGTGTGTATGATACGATCCTTTTCAAGGATCGACTGAAATAAAGATCTATTGATCACAAACCGGTTTTTGACTGGGGCCCTGCCCGGGTAGCACAGTGCAGGATCATTGACAGGGAAACCTATAAAGTCTTTCAGGTTATGATATTTACCGCCTTCTACTATATTCGCTTTTGTTAATTGCAGGGTTGTAACCAGCCATTGCAAAATACGTAAGGGTATCCCGGGTTCATATAAAAAACGGGTGGCATATCCCAGGTCGCGCTTTGCTATTTTACTCTCTATTTTTTCAGCAAGGTCACCGTCAAATTCATCTTCCAGGTCAAGCTCCGCGTCGCGGGTGATCTTTATATTAAATACCCCTTTTATTATCGCTTCCGGAAATACCGCCGGTAAAAAAAAGTGTATAATATCTTCCAGGAAAACAATGTATTGAACAGCATTTTTAGAAACAGTAAAAAATCTTGGTAAATGATTGGAAGGCACAGTAATAATTTTTACTTCTTCTTTTCCGTTCTCATCCTGCAGCGCCACAACCTGGTACAATTGATTATTTTCCGAAAAAAATTGCGGTTCATTTTCAGACAGTTTGCCTATTTGTAAAAAAGCCGCCACACTGGAAAAAAAAAATTCTTCCAGCGACACCATAATAACATCCGGGATCGCTTCATCGTATACGAGATGAATATTTGTTTCTCTTAACTGCGGCAATATTTCCTGCGATAAAATCCTGCCAAAATATTCCTGTTGCCTTGCTATCACCTGTCTTGCATTTGCCGATATATTTTCATCATTAACCGTAGAACCGCTCATTATTTTCTTAAGAGAACCGATCGCCGGCATTCGAACCCTGTAGAATTCATCCAGGTTGGAAGAAAATATAGAGAGGAATTTTATTCTTTCCAGCAATGGTACCTTGCGATTACCCGCTTCTGTTAATACCCTTCCGTTAAATGAAAGCCAGCTTAAATCCCGGTCAAAAAATTGAATATCCATTTATACTGTTTTATGGAAAAAAGATAGTGGCGATGGTAAAGGCGATGATAGTCAGTATTAAAGTGAACATAAATATAGTATAGGAAATTCTTAGTAATTTATATTTGCGCCCCAGCACTTTCCCCTGCGAATGGATATCCCTGATGAGGCTGCCATACAAAAACTCGCGATCCGCCATTATCTTTAGCATGCCGTCGTAATAATCACTGAAATCCATCTTGTAAAAATTTCCAAAAAATAAAAGATTAACCGTTTTATCATCTACCTGGGCTTTGGAAAAAAGTCCGTCCGGTATTTTGGGTCTTGTTGCGAGCACGGCAAAAACGATCGCGATCATGCTACCTGTCAACAGTACAAAAGTAGGCAATATGATATTGAGGCCGGTGGCATCCATCTTACGAACTACAGTTCCAATGATAACGGATACGATGATGGAATTTACCGAGATCATGATATGCGCCTTGTTATCCGACATATCGCTCAGGCGCTGGTGATTGGTAGAAGCAACCCGGAACATTGTTTCGATCCCTTTATCAGGACGATCATTTTTTTCCTTTTCTTTTTCTTTCTTTTTTGCTGGTTTTTCTGTGATGATTTCGATTTCTTTCTCCGGTAAAGGCTGAATGGCATTTTTCTCTAAAACATCCTGCTGCTTTTGCAACAACTTTTCCAGGTTCTCCTGCTTTCTTTTATTCAGCAACAATTTACAATATTCAGTATGGTATTGATGGGATTGCAATAATTTAATACTGCTCTTTCGCCAGTCTTCCTTACTGCACTGATCATGAAAAGTGGTTTCACACTCTTTACGCATTAATCTATTCCGATCGGAAAATTCATCTGTGCCCAGGTGAAAAAGGTCAGCATCACAAACAATTTGTTCTAATAAATTAACCGGTGACTGCGGCAACCTGGTAGCACGGATGCAGCCCTGTACCTGGCCGATGGTGGATTCATCCACACCCAGTTCCGTTAAAAAAGCTGCTGCTTTCTCAGCCCCTCTTTGCTCGTGATTTGAAGGCTCTCCTGAAAAATATCCCATGTCATGAAACCAGGCCGATGTTACTACAATAAAAAAATCATGGTCATCCAATTGGTAATGATTGCCGATTTGAATAGCAGCTTTCACCACACCTTCGGTATGGACAATGTTGTGATACGCTAAATATTGATTTTCAGGAGCATTAAAAAACCCCAGCGAGTATTGTTTTACCTGCTCCGTTAATGAATGGTAGTCCATGCAAAATGAAATTAATTTTTTAAAACCGGGACGAAACAAAAAAGGGCTGCTACATCGGGGATATTCCAAATCCAGGCTTTTGGATTTGGAATACCCCTTTTCATTTTATAAATTATTAAATATAACATCTTTTTTTTACCTAATTTCTACAAGTAATAATAATACAAACAAAAACGCAGGTAATTTTTTAATTCTGCAAATTTGATCCCTAAAAGATATCCTATGGAATCAATTGCATAATTTATACAGCAGAATTATTAAGCCATCCGATTTCGGGCGGTGCAGACCAATGTGAAGGTACTTTGGTAGTGGTGAGCAATGGAAATTCAGAACCCGTCCCTCCAAAAAATGTAACAGGTGAATTAATGACTATTTTGCTGATTGCGTGATAACGGATGGGATAGGCACACATTACACATGGTTCGTGCGTTGTATATAAAGTACACCCCGATAAATCGCTGCCGATTTTTTTTACCGTTTCTCTTATCACTTCAATTTCTGCATGGCAGGTGATATCTCCTTTGCTTTGGGAGGTTTCTTCCGCCTTTGCAATGATGTGCCCGTTTTTTACAATAATGCAGCCAACCGCCGGATTTCCTTTTATTTTGGCGGCATTTGCCAACTGGATACAAAGGTCCATGTAATAATTATCATCTTTCATTCAAATATTTATTATATAAATTATGCCGGTAAGAACAAACCTGGCACGGGTTAATTTCCTGCCGGTAAATCGCGGTATTTCCAATAACAAAATTACTCAATAAAACAGCATTATGGATTTTGATTAAAATAAAATTCCTGGTTAAATGTTCCGGTTCCGCAGATTTTGAATGATGTCATTGATCGGGGATTTATTATTTATTAACCAGGTAGGCGGCTACTTTTCCATATACAAACGAGCGATCATTATCATAAATATACCGGCTTAAGGATTCATTTTTTACAACCTGGTCCTTTAAAGCATCCGGAACATCACGGGGTATCATCAGGTTTCGGAATATGACCCTTGCGTCGGGCCTGGCAGCCCTTTCAACACCAGCAAACAGGCGGAGCGTATCATTTTCACTCATCAATTCACAAATATTTGATAACGCAAAACAATCGATCGTTTTGGCTGGCATCGAATCAATCCATCCCTGCGCGTCTGAAGTAATGATCCTTATCCTGTCAACCCTGGATTTTATTATTTCAAAGTTTTCTTTTTTTAAATAAGCCGGTACTTCCTTATCACTATTATATTTTCCTAACAGGTATAATGATAAAAAATAATTGCCCTTTACCGGCATATCCCTGAATGCTCTTTTTGAGCGGTTATAAAAACTTTCTGCAAATGATTTGCTACCGTCATCAAAATGAAAGTAATCGGCTACCAAACCACGTTTGGCAAGCATGCGCTTATTAAATAAAAGCTTAAAAAGGTAGTGAAATCGTTTGGTGTTCCATACTTCGTCAAAATAGGTTTCCTGCTCTTGTTTCGTTTTTTCGTAAAATAATCCCAGCACTCTTTTTTTTCCCTGTAACAAATTAAGGAATTTACCTGCCAACCGGATGAACCGTTCGTATTTCCCATTCATGATAAATCCATCAGCTAAAATTTTATCCTGCCGGTCCCAGAATTCAGTTGCTTCATAACTTAAAAATGGCCTCATCTTCCTGTATAAATTTACCCGCTGTTTACATTTTTTTAAGCCGGCAAATGAAATAAATTCATCAAAGTCCAAAGCCTTCATAGCAGCAATTTTTAATTCCAGCAAATAGGATTGAGCGGGATTAATATCAATACTGTAAATTACTTCCGGATCAAATAATAAAAACCCCAATACGTTACAGCCCCCGGATGTGATTGCCAATACCGCATCATGGATTTTTATCTGCAATGCTGCGAGATCACTTTCGGGATCTTCCCAATTATGCGTAAAAACCAATTTAAATAATGAAACCTGGTCCTTTCCTTTTTTCATGGTTAGCCATTTACTGTTTCTGTTTCTGTTTCTGTTTCTGTTTCTGTTTCTGTTTCTGTTTCTGTTTC
>JBDTVX010000209.1:0-10425 GCA_040007015.1 Ferruginibacter sp.
GCTGACCACAACAAGTGAAACCGGTGGCGAACAATTCCAGGATATGGGAGCTATTTTGTTTGATGCAGATAAGGACGGCGATCTTGATTTATACATTGCCCGGGGAGGTTATCAAAGCAAGCCAAATACAGTTCCCTACCAGGATCAGTTTTTAGAAAATGACGGACGTGGAAACTTTGCCTTTAATGCTGCTGCAATACCCTCCAATTATACCAGTAAGTCTTGTGTAAGAGCGATCGATTATGATAAAGATGGCGACCTCGACTTATTTATCGCCGGCAGGGTTGAACCGTGGAATTATCCAAAAGCCGTATCAAGCTATCTCTACCGGAATGATTCCAAACCCGGCCAGGTAAAGTTTACAGATGTTACCACCCAGGTAGCAAAGGATCTCACTAATATCGGTCTTGTGTGTGATGCATTGTTTACAGATTTTGATAATGATGGGTGGCCCGATCTGGTATTGGCAGGCGAATGGATGCCTTTAACTTTTCTTAAAAATGATAAAGGTTTTTTTAGTAATGTAACTGAAGGCTCGGGCATCGCCGGCCAGGTTGGCTGGTGGAACAGTATTGCTGCGGGGGATTTTGATAATGACGGCGACATCGATTATATAGTTGGTAACCTTGGGCAAAACTCTTTTTACAAAGCGACTGCGCAATACCCTGTTTCAATATATGCCAAAGACTTTGATCAAAACCAAAGCTATGATGCCCTTATTTCTGTGTACTTACCGGCAAGCCAGCAGGATACGGCAAGGAAAGAGTTTCCGGCGCCGGGCCGGGATGATATTGTTGGCCAGATGGTACGCATCCGTTCAAAATTTAACAGCTATAAATCTTACGCTACTGTTACAATGGATGGATTATTTACCAGGGAGCAAATGCAGGGTGCACAGGTATTAAGGGCAACTAATTTAAGTTCATCTTATTGCCGCAATGATGGCAATGGAAAATTTACATTGGCGCCATTACCGTTTACCGCGCAATTTTCTGCGTTGAATGGTATGATAACAGATGACTTTGATGGTGATGGAAACCTGGATATCATATTTAATACAAATGATTACAGCACGGAAGTGGGCACCGGTCGTTATGACGCACTGAATGGATTGATGCTTAAAGGGGATGGAAAAGGAAATTTTACACCACAGCCAATGCTTGAAAGCGGTATCTATATTCCAGGCAACGGCAAGGCCATGATCAACCTGCGGGGCAGCAATGAAAAATATTTACTGGCAGCCGGGCAAAACCGTGGACGTCTAAAAGTATTTGAATTAAAAAACAACATCACCAATATCTCAATACATCCGGATGAAGTAAGCGCCGAAATTATCTTCACCAACGGAAGCAAACGCAGGCAGGAATTTTATTATGGTTTCTCCTTTCTTTCCCAATCATCAAGGTTTTTAACTATCAACAAAAATGTGCGTTCTGTAACTATATCAAATAATAACGGCGGCCATAGAACCGTAACGTTTTAGTTAATTCTAATTAACGGGAAATCTTATTTAGGTTTATGGGAAAGCTAAATTAATAACAAGAAGATGAAAGGATTGCGACGCAACGATGATGCCATGAAAACTTATGCTCGTATTATAATCCCGCATTTTAAATGAGCAGCGGAAAAATATTTGAACTCTCTGGCTTCAAATTCCATTTTCTTTTTTATTTCAAAAAATCCATTGTGCTGGTATTTAGTAAAGTTGCGTAAACAGGTTGTCGATACAGTTACCCCGGCTAAAACCCCGGTAAAGCAACAGCTCGCTTCAGGAAGAATAATTACAACGGGTAACTTCAACGGGGCAAAAAGAAAATGGCGGAATTAACCGCCATTTTTCTGGTATACAAACCGACTACTTATTTCTTAATAGCCTGGATTCTGCTTGATGGCATTATTACTCTTTTTGATTTCATCATTGGGTATTGGAAACAGGTAATAAAAATCTCCTTTCCAGGCTGCTCTTTTTTCTGCAGCCGCTACCACGCCATACGTAAAATTTAATTTACCCAGCAAATCTCCTGGTTGGGCACCTGTCCAATCCATGGTAACGCTTGTGAGTCCGCGAACGGGGATGTCTACATTTCCCGGCGCTGCTTTCCAACGCATCAGGTCAAAGAAACGCATATCTTCCAGGTGTAATTCTATCGCTCTTTCGTTACGGTAATCTCTTATTAAATTGGAACCCGTACTGGTAATATCGGGCATGTTTACAGATGGCCGTTTCCTGATTTTATTGATGTAATCGCGTGCCACCGGTTCATTACCCAACGCTATCTGGATCTCTGCATAGTTCAAATAAAATTCAGCTAACCTCATAAAAATGATCACCTGGTGGTAATTATAATCATAGCTTGCACGTGGACCCTCGAAATCCAGCATCCTTCTGAAAGTGTAACCTGTTTGCACCCTATAGTGGAATGGCGTAAGGCCTTTTACCCAATATGTTTTAGAATCACGGCCAAAGTCAAACAGTTCCTGCTTATTGATGGGATCTACTTTATTTGGATTTTGATAAGGCGCCGCATTGTTAGGATTCGGATTTGCATCTTCCCAATATTCATAAGTTCTTTTTGTACTCTTAGCGCCATCATTGATCGTATAAGGACCTCCGCCAGGATAAATGATTGAACTATAAAAACGCGGATCCCTGTTTTTCTCAGGATGCTGCGGATCATAGCCTGACGCCGTATTTACGGTAACACCATCATCGAGATAAGGATATTGGCCATTCGTTAATTCAAACATATTTACAAAAGTCTGCGTAGGCATCACTCTTTGACGCGCATCAAAACCACCCGGCCAATAATCATAATTAAAGCCCCAGTCTGGTATTCTTGTGCCGGCGGTAAATGTTTTACCTAAAATAGTTTCGTCTGTTTTAAGTGGTTCTAAAAACAGGTCATCATGTGTTGGATGCAAAGTAAAGCCTGCATCTATCACTGCCTTTGTTGCCACTTCTGCAGCCTGCCATTTTGTTTTGTCGTTCGTAGTATTGTTCAGCGGGCTCGCCATATACAACAGCATTCTTGCCTTCAATGCCATCACAGCTTCCCTGGTTATTTTTCCGGTTGCAGGCGAAACACCGGCCAGCAAACCCATTGCCAGGTCACATTCGGCTAAAACAAAAGCAGCACATTCATCATAAGTATTTCTCGGCGCATCAAAAGTTCCGTCTGTCAATGTAAAACTGGTGGTTATCAGCGGTACTCCACCGTATGTACGAAGTAATTCAAAATACATCCACGCTCTTAAAAAATGTACTTCCCCTTTCATCGGTTCAAGCAGATCAGGATTAATTGTTGAAGTAGCAGTCTTTTCAAAAAAGAGATTTGCCTTCCTGATATAGCTATATTCCTCGTTCCAGATATTTGTAAGGTCAGTGATATTGTCGGGAGTAATATTTCCTTCGAGATATACACGTATGCCTCCTGCCCTGTCGTGTGTTTCCGGCTGGTCAACGGCGATATCAGTCATCGATTCATAACCTGCCGTGCCCGGGCTCCATGGCGGCCTTATACCATTGTACACGTTATATACATAGTTTTGAAGAAATGACGCATCGGCAAAAACTGCATCTTCAGAAATTGCATCCAAAGGTTTTTTATCCAGCAGGTCTCTTTTACATGAAATGAAAATGAGCAGGCTGCCCAGCAGTAAAAAGATAAAACATTTGAAAGCGGTCTTTTTATTTATTACAATATGTTTCATAATTTTTTGTTTAGAAGGTAACATTAACGCCCACATTCAAAGTTTTCATATTTGGGTATACACCACCGTTACCACTTAAAAATTCAGGATCACCGGCGCCATATTTTTTCAGGCTGTTAAACACCAGGAATAAATTATCACCGGACAAATAAAACCTGAATGCCGAAATATGAAGTTTTGAAAGCAAAGTTCCGGGAAGTGTGTAGCCAACCTGCACTGATTTCAAACGCAGCCAGTTTGATTCGTGATAATAAAAATCACTGTTTGAATTGGCTACTCCATTGGGCTGAATTTCCGGCAGTTCTGCGTTTACATTTCCCAGTGAATAACTATTTTTTGTCACATAATCAAGGCCATTACCACCTGAACCGGAATTGAAGTTGTTGTTCAGCCTCCATTTGCCACCGCTTTGTCCCTGGAAGAAAATACTCCCGTCAAAAGCTTTGTAAACCAAACCAATATTCAGTCCAAATTGCATTTTAGGAAAAGCACTCACATCATACCGGTAAGTATCATTCCCATTTATAACACCGTCATCATTCAGGTCTTCGAAAATTAAGGTTCCCAACGTTGCACCCGGATAATTAATGTTATTGTCAAGATCTTTTTGTGTTCTGTAAATGCCGATAGATTTATATACTAAGGCAGCATCAAGTGGTTTTCCTTCCAGCTTTTGGTAGGGTTCGGACTGGGGTGTTTCATCAAAATAAATGATCTTGTTTTGATTGTAGGATAAATTACCGCTAAGCGTGAGCGCCAACTCTCCAAAACTTTTCCTGTATCCAGCCTGGGCCTCAAATCCTTTGCTGTCCATCTTTCCAATATTTTCATCGGGCAATGAAAGCCCCGTATAACCCGGAATGGAAGCTTGCCTTCTACCCAGGATATTTGATGTTTTACTTTGATACACATCAAATTCAAAAGTGAGCCTGTTGTTAAAGAACCCTGCTTCCAAACCCAGGTCGGTTTTTTCACTTACCTCCCAGGTAATGTTTGGATTAGGCGTGGTTGTAGCCGCAATTCCTCTTACGTCAGCGCCATTAATAACCCAGCCTGCAGAGTATCCGTAGGCGCCGATGTATTGAAAAGGATTCACCCGGTCGTTACCCAATCTACCCCATGAAGCTCTCAACTTAAGGTTGCTGAATGTATTACCGGTCATGAAGGCTTCTTTGCTGATCACCCATCCTACAGATGCCTGCGGAAAAAATCCGAACCTTGTTTCTTTAGGGAAGATTGGCGAGCCATCATACCGTGCACTAAGGCCTAACAGGTATTTGCTTTTATAAGCATAGCTGGCACGACCAAAATAATTTTGCCTGGAAGATTCTGTGGCGCCTCCATCATTGCTCCAGTTCTGGCGATCTGTGCTTCCCGCAAAAAGTTGGTCAATAAGGGGTGACTGATAACCAAGACGTTGTGCCCAGAAATAGTTGTCACTATATTCCATTTGCTCGTATGCTACAAATACATTTAAATCATGATCGTCGTGTATTTTTTTAGCGTAAGAAAGCTTAATGTTTCCTGTTACCCTGAGGCTTTTGGCAAAATTTTCTCTCAGGCCAATGTCTTCAATTATCCTCGATGGCTTTTGTACAATTTCCCCGGCTGAATTTTTCTCATAATAAAACCAGGTATAATTAAAACTTTTATCATAGTTCACACTTTTGTCTACAGATGCAAAGCCTTCCAGCGCAAGACCGGTTACAACTGGCAGGTTGTATTTAAACCTGATAGTCCCAATGGTTATATCCGCTAAATACTTACGGTATCCCGGGCTCAATAACCTGGCAGCAGGATTCGACTGTGACCAACCTTCGCCGGGATACCGGTAGTCTCCATCAATATAAGCTTCCTGTAAAGGACTGGTGTAGGCAACGTATTCAAGGGAGCCACCAGGCCCTGCCTGTGGTGTCTGTGTATTTTTTTCCCTGTAAGAAACATCCAGCCCTACAGAAAAATCTTTGGTAACGTTTACATCAATATTAGTTCTTACATTGTATTGCCTGAGTTTGGTTGTTTTATCATCCCGAAGAATACCTCCCTGCGAAGCAGCTCCGACAGAAGTAAAATACCTGAATTTGTCATTACCGCCACGCATCGTAAGCGATTCTCTGGACTGGCGTGCCGGGCTGCCGATCAATGCATTCCACCAATCTTCTGCACGCCTTGTTCCGTTCTTGAAAGCTTCAACAAAATCATTCGGAAAATCAGGTGGCGTACCTTCCAATGCTCTCCTGTCATTCAATACCTGCATATAATCCAAAGCATTTGCCGATCTTACTTTCATGGTAGGCGACTGCCAGGATTGATTGGCATTAAAGTCAAAAGTTGGCTTACCTGTTTTACCGCGTTTGGTAGTTACCAGTATTACTCCTCCGGCTGATTGAGCGCCATAGATTGCTGCTGATGCATCTTTCAGTACGGATATACTTTCGATATCATTTGGATCCAAACGGTTCAATCCATCAGGATCTGCATTGGCAACACCATCAATTACAATCAGGGCAGAACTATTGCGATAAGTGTTGGACCCTCTTACCAAAATTTGGGCATCATCAAAACCAGGAACAGAGCTTCTTTGATTAACATACAAACCAGCCAGTCTTCCAGACAAAGAGTTTGACAATGAAACCGCATTTGATTTTTTTATTTGCTCCCCGGATGTTTGTACAACAGCGTTGGTGAGTTCAGATTTTTTCTGCGTACCATATCCTACCACTACTACTTCATCCATTTTTTTTGAGAACTGTACCATCGTTACATTCAGCGCTGCCGAAGAATCTGCCCGTATCTCCTGGGTGTCATAACCAACAGATGAAAAAACAAGGACGCTTTTGTTGTCTTTTACATTCAGTGTAAAGTTCCCGGCCTGATCAGACACTACACCATTGTTAGTACCCTTCTCCAACACGTTCGCACCGCTGATCGCTTTACCGGCTTCATCTGATATCTTACCAGAGATGGGTATATCCTGCAGATAGTGCGGCACATTCTTATTGTTATGCAAACGATTTTCTGCACCTGTTCCCGGTGCATCCTTATCACCCGCAAGTAATGGGGAATACCAAAAAAGTGACAGTGCGAAAAGCGAAAAAATAAACTTTATTTTTAGCCTCATACCGCTTAATAATCTACATTTCATAAAAAGTAATTTTAATATTATAAATTGCTATTTGCATATTGTAAAGTGTGCCGATTATAAGTCATTCAAATTATTTTTATTAAATATTAATTTTCCGGCATTGACGGCGGCGCTGCACCAGCCTCACTTCCCCATTTTTCATTTGGCTTATCACCCATGATCAATAAAAGCTTTCCTCCCTTAACTAATTCATCATGATAGAACCAGGGCTTGTTCAGCATTTTGCCATTAAAGCTTGCCGATTGGATATACTTATTTTTATCAGAAGCATTCTTTGCTTCGATCATAAATGTTTTACCGGGATAATATTTAGGATCCAAATGGATGGTGATGTTTGTAAACAAAGGACTGCCTATTTCATAAAATGGCTTTACTGAAGCACCACCATCTGTTTCAAATAAACCGATGGCACTCATCACATACCAGGCGCCCATCTGCCCTTCGTCCTCATCACCCAGCCAGGCATTGTATGGGTCAGATCCATAGTACCTGTTTTGTATTTCCCGAACCCATTTTTGTGTAAGCCATGGTTTGCCGGAATAATTAAATAAATAAGCGGCCTGCATGTTCGGCTGATTGCCGTGATTGATATAATAGTCTTCCATCCTGTCGCCGGTTGCATTAAAGTTTGCGTCAACGGATTTTTCAAATCCATCATTGAGGCGCTGGTTAAATTTTTCCTTACCAACAAGACTGATAAGGTCTCTCATATTATGCGGAACAAAAAAACTGTATTGCCAGGCATTGCCTTCCACGTAACCCGGCGAACTCATCGCATCAAATTTTTCTTCCCATTTTCCATTGGCATGTTTTGGGCGCATGAATTTAGTTTCAGGATCAAAAATGTTTTGATAATTTTTAGCTCTTTTAGTAAAGGTTTGGTAAACATCTGTTTTACCCATGGCTTTGGCGAACTGCGATACGCACCAATCATCATATGCATATTCAAGTGTGTTGGAAGTAGCGCCGGAGTCTTCGGGCATATAACCTAATTTAATGTAAGTATCTAATTGTTCGTTGCCGGCATTTCCTCCACATGGATGACGGATACCCTGTACTGTTTGCTGGTGAATGATGGCCTCATACATCAGGTTTGTATCGTAGTTGCGGATGCCTTTCTGGTATGCACTCACCATCAGTGGAATTTCGTGAGAAGCAACCATTATTCCTGAATACTCAATACCTGCCGCGCCACGCGACAGCCACCCTCCATGCTTATACATTTCCAGTTCTGACTTTACCCACTGATTTGCAATACCAGGATTAACCAGCGTCCATAGCTGGTTAAGGTTCCAGAAGGTGTTCCAGAAAGCATCGCTTCCAAACATGGGTGATGCTGGATCAGCAAGCTTTTGAACAGTTTCGCATGGATCACGGTATTCGCCGTTAACATCGCTCCAGGTGGTACGGGCGCAATAAGACCGGTAAAGGTTTGTGTAAAATTTTTTCCTGTTTACTTCAGTGCCTCCCTGCACGTCAATTTTACTCAGCAAATTATTCCAGGTATCACTTGCGTTTTGTCTAACGCCGTCGAAGTTCCAGCCAAAGGGCTTTAATTCTGTATCCATATTCAGCCTTGCATTTGCAATGCTAACCAGCGAGATGGCAGTTTTTAGTAAAACCTTTTCTCCTCCTTTCGTTTCGAATCTTACATAAGCGCCCACATCCCCGTTACCGGTTACCTCAGGTGTGTCTTTTTTCATTTTATTACCTTCCCATCCGCCGAACAATTTAAATGCTTTATTAAACCGGGCTACGAAATAAACAGTATAATCATTAAAACCTGCGCTGCTTTGCTGTGAAAAGCCTTCAATTTCCGTATCACTTACTTTGGTGATTTTAGCATCCAATACTTTGAAAGGATATTCCGAAGGAAATAAAAGATTAAATAAAACATTGCTCTCTTTTGATTCCGTAAAAGTGAGGCGGAAGAAACCACACCTTGTTGTACTTGTTATCTCTGCTTTTATTTTATAATTCAACAACTCTACAGAATAGTATCCGGGAGTGGCATGCTCTGTACGCTTATCTATCCGGGAACGATGGCCGGCAGTAGCACCGGTTGTAGTTGGCTCGCTTGCCGGGTAAATGCGTGGATTGATGATACCGGTTGTGGGCATTACAGATAAGCCGCCCATTGTCCAGGAGTGAATATGACTAAAGCCGGAAATACTGGAGATGGTGTACTCGTACCCCGTCTTCCAGCCGTCGCTTTGGTTATCCGGACTCAGCTGTACCATACCAAATGGCATAGACGCACCGGGGTTTAGCATCCACCGGGATTCTGATGTACCCATCAGGGGATCTGCATAAGCTACCGGTTGTTTTTTTTGCGCACTTGCGGAAATAAAAAGATTTGCGAATAACAGGTAAAAGCATACTATTTTTATCTGTGCAATCATACAGCAGAATTGGTTTTTAATGGCGGACTTTTAAATACCAGGCAGAAGTAAAAATAATTGGGCAATCATTTTAAACAAGCAAAACCGTATCAAGAAAATATTAGATTGTACAAATGTATGAACATATTTCAAATAATTTTATTTTCTTAAAAAAAATATGAGCCTTTTTGAAATAACTATCCAATTATAATCGCGTCAACATACGTTGCTTTGCAAACTCATCACCGGAATGGTAATCTTTTTCTTCCAGGTAATATTGTCCGCAGTTGCCTGGTTAATAATGTAACAGTTGTAGGCTTAAACCCTGACCAATGCAGGCTTGTAGTTTCGTCATTTTCAGAAACATTTCTTTAGCATTCCTACAGTAGTTATTTATTTTATTTAGCTATTCCCCATTTCATATTAGGTGCAGGTCCCATTTTTAAAACGAGTGACCCGCCCTTTAATAATTCCGAAGCCGGAAATTTAAATGAGTTCAACGGCCGGCCGTTCAACGCTGCCTGTTGTATGTACATATTTTTACGTGAAGCGTTTTCTGCAATTATTGTAAACTTTTTACCACGTCCAAAACGTTCACCTAAATCAATCTCTATCTTTTTAAACAACGGACTGCCTATTTCATAAACAGGATTCATACTGCCACCACCATCTGTTTGAAATAATCCAATAGAAGCCATGATCAGCCAGGCGCTCATTTGCCCCTGGTCTTCATCGCCTAAATAAGCATTGGCCACATGATACCCATAAAAACGATCCAATATAGAGCGACTCCATTTTTGCGTAGACCATGGTTTGCCTGCCCAATTAAATAAAAACGCAAAATGCATTGATTGCTGGTTACCCTGCACCACGGGATAATCCCAATACTGGTCGTTCATGCCATTGTAGCGCCAGGGCTCGCTTACCTCAAAACCCCACTCCAGCCTGTCTATAAATTTCTTTTTACCAATTTTGGTGATGAGTGCGGGCACATCCTGCGGCACAAAAAATGTTAATTGCCAGGCATTGCCTTCAACATATTCCTCATTGGCCCCGCTTCTGAAGGGATCAAATTTTTTTACCCATTCCCCATTACTCAACTTCATGTGACAGTACCCGTTAGTATCGATGGCATTCTTCCACCAGTAACCACGATCATTGAATTTTTTATAAATACCTGCATTGCCG
>JBDTVX010000210.1:0-10406 GCA_040007015.1 Ferruginibacter sp.
TGTAGATGTTCCCAAATTCTCTTAAACCGAAAAGGTTGGCGGCATGTTCACTGTTATTGAACGCGTAAGAAGTTGTTTGATAAATAGGAACGGCCCTTGAGTTGGTAGTGGGGTCTATTCGCTGACCTGCATGTAACTGTAAAGTGTCAAAATGGAGTGATTGGCTCATAATCGTTTATTTTAATTGTTATACGTTTCTAAATCAATAATTAATTTAGCTGGCCCTGCTTTATAGTGTTCTTAATTAATAAAGCAGGCAGGTGTTGTACCGGTAATAAGAAGTACGGTTTCACGTTAATTAATTAGTCTGCTCATGTGATAGATAAAAACATTCTGCCAAGACTTATTTGGGTTTTTATGTCTATGATCGCTGGTTCTTCACAAAAATTGTTCCGGAAAGACAGGATACTCTTTTCAATTAAGAAATATTTCAATCCAGGGGTAACCGTTTTGCATTTTCAGCGAGCCACATTTCAAATGTCTGCAAAGCGGGGTTTAATTCTTTTGAATAATTTATATCGCGTATTCCGGAAAACGCGGCTTCAAACTCCTGGTAAAACTGGAACATATTCCCGAGGTCGTCTGCGCCAGGGAAACCGAAGCTCCTATACATTTCCGGGGTTATTGCATTATATTTTACTTCCTGGCCAAGCGCTTTTGTAAGGTCATCCGCCATTTGCTGACAGGTAATATGTTCACCGGCAATTCCAATTGTTTTGCCGATCAAGGATTCCCCCTTCCTGAATATACCATAAGCACATTTGCCAATATCGGCTGATGCCATACCTGAAAGTTTTTTATCCCCCATAGGATACGTAATTGCTAATATGCCATCCGGTCCCTTTTTAGGACCCATGCCAAAATAGATCAGGTTTTCCCAAAAAAAACTGGTCCGGAGAAAAGTGACGGGCACGCCCGCATCCGTAAAAAAGTGATCAGATTCGCCCTTGGCGTCAAAGTGAGGTACCTTGTATTTTTCCATCAGTGTTGGCATCCTGTCGTCACTGAGAGGAATAAACTTCCTGGTATCTTCCAGGGTTGACATGATTACGTGTTTCAGCCCGGCTGCTTTTGCGGCTTCTGCCATATTTTTTATTTCGGCAGCTTCCTTTACCGGCGAGAAATGAGCCCAATAAAAAGTAACACAAAAAGCGCCATATGCACCTTCCATTGCCTTCCTGAGAGATTCGGGATCATCGATATCGGCAGCTACCACTTCGGCGCCCATTTCTTCAAGCGCTTTGGCTTTATCGGAATGCGGGTCCCTCGTAATGGCCCGAACGGCAAACCCACTGTTTTTATCTTGCAGGATGGCATGCGCAAGTCCGCCCCCCTGTGCACCCGTGGCACCAAATACAGTAATTATTTTTTTCTCTGGCATAATAAATAAATTTATAGGTTAAGGTATAAAACAAATATCAAAAACCCACCAAATGAAATGATCAATATTTTTTTGCATTATTTTTTAAAGCAAACCAGCGGCAGTGGTAATTACTTTAATAAGTGATTCTACCACCGTGCCGGCTTTTTCTATGGCAGATGCTACCCCGGACAACTTATCAGCAGATTGTTTAATTTGGGCAGTAAGGGCTTTCAAAGCTCTTGAGTCTGCAATCAGTGAAGCAACAAGATCCGATTCCAACGATTCTATTATAGAACGTTCCAGGTCCCTGAGCCTTACAACAGCTAATTCCAGTTTACTCTTTTCGTCAGGACTTAGACTTTGATCCGCCCTTGCACTTTCAACGATTTCAATAGAAGCACGAACCTGTTCAAGCGTAATATTCTTTTCAATATCAATTTTTTCCGTATCCATTTGAGTTTAGTTTTTAGAAGATTTTATTACCTCAATAGTTGTATTAATTTCCTTCACGTCTTCATATAAATCCTGTAATTCCGGAATAGTTTCTTTTAAAGTTTTCCTTCTTTGAATTGCCAATAATAGTTTCTTATGCGCTCTTCTTAAATGTTTGGTTGCAGCCACCGTCTGATCTCTAAGTTGTTTTATTGCGTCGATATTGCTTTTTAAGTCAAGGTAGTCCCTTTCATTTTCTATGCCTGGCTGCCTTTGCCTCAGAAAACTCAAATAGTTACTATTAACTTCTTCTTCCTCATTCTTAACCAGGAATTGAATATTCTTGGATTGAAGAAACTCAAGAAGGTTTGTGGTCATCACTGAAATCAGTGAGTCTGCCGCGGGTACAAATTTTTTAATTTCTTTTGCCTGTTTTGACCTTACATATTGTTTTCCTCCCAATACAATCAGCTTATTGATAGCACCACCGATGCCTGCAGGTACCTGTTTTACCCCTTCAATGGAATTATATCCTTTGATCAGGGAATCTAAATCAACACCAAAATTATTTGCCTGCGTTTTTAAGTCGGAAACATATTTCTCGGAAGATAGCAACATCAATGACTGGGCGTATTTATCTATTATCTTAAATGTAGTATCAACCTTTGCTGAATATTTATAACTGTTTTTACGGGCCTGGTAAATTTTATCAAGTTCGTTAATATGTAGTTTGGGAGAGTCAAGAGTGTTGGCAAAATAAACTCCCCGTTTAACGCGGATTTCCGCCAATGCTGTCATAACCCTGCTTGGATAAGCTGAGAAATTTTTGCTTGCCTGTGAAAATTGATTTACTGCACCAATTTGTGTTTTGGTCAGCGAAGCACAACTTCCAAGTAATAATCCCAGGGTAATAATCAGCGTTTGTCTTTTCATACTTGATGGTGATTGAGTTTGAGTACGCACAACTCATATATTTTTTGGCGAATCAAAACTGCTATACTTTCGTCATTGCGTTTATATAAAATGCTTTTACAAATGGATTAATAATAAAATATTTTACAACGGAAAACCCAGTGAAATTAAAAGAGGGATCTCAACCGGTTAAGTTCACTAATATAATAGCAATATTTTATGCCACATAATTTTTTTATAATTAAATTTTATCGCAAAGCTGATTGCTATCGGGTTCTGCCCATACGGGCTACTGCTTTTCGGTGGCTGCAAACTAACACGATATAGTTCGATAATTGATGGATATGTGAAAATGGCCGGTGTTTCAAACACCGCAACATCAATTCATTTTAAAGCAGAACAGCCAGCAATTTAAAATGATTACCAGGCTAACCAGGAGCCACAACGTACATGAATGCACGAAATACCGCCCAACTGAAAGAGGGTTGAACAATCAGTCGTGAGTTTAACATGGTTGCCTGATAGCGTAATTTTTTATTCCGGGCATTAAAAAACCACCTGTGGGGTGGTTTTTTAATTTAATTGAACAGTAGTCTTATCACCATAAGAAGCCATGTCGTATAGGATAACAGATTTTAATTTATGAAATACCAGGATAATACCTTTCAATAGTTATTGGTTATTGAATAATTATTTTGACTTTTCTACAACCCTTTTTTAACATTGTGAAGCTGGCATTTACACCTATCCTCTTTTATGAATATCAATTTCAATACCCGGTGGAGGGGGCATGTGATGCCGGTGATAATATCCGCGGGTATGGTAATGATTCCGGTGATAATAACGGTGTTCTGCGCACCCTGACAGAAAAAATAACACGAGGATGGCAATTGCGGATACACTGAACAGGTTCTTTTTCATAGTAAAAAAATTATATGATAATCGTATTTAAAATCATGCCAGTTGCTTTTTATATTCAACGCATCAGAAACCATTTATATACGGGAACTTTTTTCTACAAAAACCCAGGTCTCAAAACTTAAATTTTCAACCCGGTCTGCCTGGTAAAGTCAGGGGTCGAAAACAATGAACGATCCTATTGGTTAAGACTGTCCTTTATTTTATCCTTTTCGCTTTAGAAAAAGCAGGCAAAAAATACTTTTTTGAAAACGGGAAAATATTTTACCTGGCCTCTCATTTATTTTTTATAACGGTTGGTCATGAAATTCCAATATCATGTCGGAAGCTTTTTCCCCGATCATTATTGTGGCTGCATTGGTGTTGCCCGAAATAATGGCCGGCATTACAGAAGCATCGGCTACGCGGAGGCCACGGATACCCTTCACCTGCAACCTTTCATTTACCACGGCCATTGCATCATTACCCATTTTACAGGTGCCAACCGGGTGATACAAAGTTTCGAGGCTTTTACGGATATGTTTTTCCAGGCTTTTATCTGTAAATGGTTTTGGAGGAAGATGAATACCGGCCGGGTTATACTGTTTAAGCGGTACTGCTTCTGTTACCGCGATCGCCTGTTTAATTGCTTTTACCATTATTTCCATATCATGTGGATGTGATAAAAACGCTGGTTGAATGATAGGGGCATCCAAAGGATTGGCGCTCCTGATCGTAACATATCCCCTGCTTTGAGGCCTGATCAATACCACCAGTATTCCATAGCCATCAACTTTGGAAAAAGTATTGATATCATGAATATCCGTAGAATAATCCGCCGCGATGCCGATGGGTGCAAAATGAAATTGTATATCCGGCCTTGTAAGGGAAGGATCAGATTTCAGGAATGCATTTGCCTCTAAAGGGCTGTTACCCAACGGGCCCCTTTTAAAGAATAGATGTTGCAACAGGGCTTTCGCCATATTCACCGGACGAAGCACCGAATTGCCCGTGGGAATATTACTGGCGCCACTAACGCCGCTCCATACATGATCCTGCAGGTTTTTACCTACGCCGGGTAAATGAAGCTTTACTCCGATATCGTATTTTTCTAATTCTTTTTCATCACCAATACCCGAAAGCATCAATACCTGCGGGGATTGAATGGCTCCTGCAGAAAGGACCACTTCTTTATTACAATGCAGCGTTTCAGCTTTACCGTTGCTGCTAATGATCTCCACTCCTGCCGCACGGCTATTTTCGATGACAATTTTCTTTACCATACAACCAGTGCGAATAGTAAGATTAGTCCTGTGCATAACAGGCTTCAGGAATGCTTTTGCAGTACTGTGCCGCTGGTTGTTCCGTATGGTGAACTGAAGCATGGATGCCCCGGTTTGTATTTCGCCATTATAGTCTTCATTGCGTGGAATACCATTTAATTCGCATGCCTGTATAAATGCTTCGCCTAATGGTGTAGGTTGTTTACAAAGGCTAACATTTAAAGCGCCTTCTTTTCCGTGAAAAGGCGGTCCAAAATTTTCATTGTGTTCCGATCTTTTGAAATAAGGCAGCACTTCTTCATAACTCCAGCCGTGATTTCCAAGTGCCGCCCATTCGTTAAAGTCTTCTTTGTTGCCTCTTACATAGGCCATCGCATTGGTACTGCTGCAGCCTCCCAGTGTTTTTCCCCTCGGCACATAAAGCCGGCGCTGATCCACCTGGGCCTGTGGCTCCGTCCAAAATGACCAGTCATATTTGGTGCGGTTCAATTTGGTATATGCACCGGGAATATGAATTTCCGGTTTTTTATCCGGGTCGCCCGCTTCCAGCAGTAGCACGGTATAGCGCGGATCTGCAGAGAGCCTGTTGGCTATTACACAGCCTGCCGAGCCTGCCCCAATGATAATAAAATCGTAGGTCATAACTGTTTACTGTTTTCTGTTTTTTGTTGACGGTTTTTTCAATTCAGGGACTCTTCATTTTACGTAATCTGAATGTTTACAGTTTTCTGTTTACTGCTTTTTTTAATTGGGGAACTTTTTATTGATACAATCGTAATTAAAAATAGCGTCATAATTTTAAGCATTATCACGCTATTTTTTGTGATGCCGGCCCGGAGATAATCTTGTGCAAAACGTTGCTCAATAAAGATCTACTGTTGAACGGAGCGTCGCCACTGAAGTCAAACCAGGGCTATGAAGCCGGTCCCCAAAAAAGAACACCGATGTTTTTTTATCCTGTCTGCCCCGCACTGTCAAATAAATAACTGCACGCTTAATTCCGGGTAATCGTTCCTGTTATTAATCATTGCAAGTGGTTTTAGAATCAGGGATTGCCTTTCAGTTTTTCTTCCAGCCAGTTATTTAATTTTTCAGTCTGCTCGGGAAAGGTCCAGTGACCGGTTTCCGGCGCCAGGTACAGGGACTTGACCCCCGGGATGACATTGTAAGCAGCATACATGGAAGTGGGCGGGCAAACATCATCATTAAAACCCCATGAATACATGCCGGGTACTTTCACAAGCCTTGCAAAATTTACTACATCATAATAACCACAGGTTGCTATTTTATCTTTCTTATTATTAAAGGCAAGGTTATTTTTGTCAAAATAATGCGGCCAGCCACCGGCTCGCCCATTTAAATATCCTGTTACATCGCAGAGTGCCGGATAATAGGCTGCGAGCCATTTTACACGGGGATCGAGCGCCGCTGTAACAATGGATAAAGCCCCGCCCTGGCTACCCCCGGTTACTGCCAGGTTAGCGCCGTCAAACTGGGGCAATGAGAAAATAAAATCGTTTGCGCGAACACATCCGAGATAAACCCTTTTATAATAAAAGCGATCCCGGTCATCCAGATTGAAATTCTGGTAACCGTTTAATGCACCGGCCCCCAGGCTGTTATATACGCTTACATCCATGGTTACCGGTATGCCGTGTATGCCTATCTCAAATGTGATCATATCTTTTTCAGCCATTGCAATATTTCCATTATACGGCCGTACACCTGCGCCGGGCACGGTTAGCAAGGCGGGATATTTGCCCTCCTTTTTAGGAACACAAAGAATACCATATAATCGCGAACTGCCCGGAAAATTTTGCAGGTTCACCTGGTACACATTTACTTTTTCCGTACAACGATCCGGTAGCAAAGTAACCCTGCCATCCAATGGTATTTTAGCGAGGTCATTTTTCGCATTGTTCCAAAACTCTGCAAAATCCGCGGGGTTTTCAACCGTTGGTTTTATATTTTGCGGATCGAATCCTGCGGTTGCCATCTTCCGGTATTCCTTGCCTGCTATTTTTGCCACTACGATACATCTAAGGAAGCCGGGCTTGGTCATTGTTCCGCCATTAACCGATAAAACACCCGTTGATAAATTAAGTGAATCTTTTTTTACCGCATCCATTTTTTCGGGGCCGATCTCATAACGGATCGCTGCGTTTTTTAAAAGATTGCCATACTGGAACACTGAAATGGAAAACTTTACATTTTCCCCGGGTTTATATAGCCAGTCCTGGTGATCGGGTGCCACCACCACTTTTACGATCTGTTCAACCGGTTGTGCAAAAACCGTACTGCACAGTACTGCAAGCAGCAAAATATTCAATACCTGTTTTTTCATTTTCTTTTTTTTGATGAAGAATGGAAATTATTTTTTAAGAAATAAAAACATATACGGTCCAGATAGACTATCAGGAAGGTTGCTTTATTTTAAAAATCAATTGCAGCGGGGGATTGAACGGGGTGGATGATTCTATCGATTATCCAACAGGGCATGATCGTCATTCTCCAAACAATCAACGAACACCAAACAACAAACAACCTTCAACCCTCCACCTTCAACCGCCGGAGTACCAATTTATTTTTAATATTTATAGTACCCTTGTAATAAATACTAAAGTAAGTAAAAATCCACTCATGAGTTGTGTTGGTTTAGAGTATAAATTTGTATGATTAAAGTTTATGCATATAATGGCGCATTACAAAAAAATCAATCCCTTTTCAAAACAGAACAATGATACCGGCTTTGCTAGTAACAGCAATGAACTTGGCGGGCGCTTTATTAATAAAGACGGCAGTTACAACCTGGTAAAAGAAGGAATGCCCTTCAGGAAAAGGTTTAGCATTTTCCATGATATGCTTAACCTGCCGCTATGGAAATTCATTACCGTTATCCTGCTTTTTTTCCTGGCGATCAATTTTATTTTTACGGTGATCTATTTCCTTGTCGGCCCGGAACAACTGGATGGACTGATTAAAGGCAGTAACTGGAAAATATTCAGGGAGATCTTTTATTTCAGTACCCAAACCTTTACTACCGTGGGCTATGGTCATGTAAACCCTGTGGGGGATGCGGCCAATAGCGTTGCGGCCATTGAAGCACTTACCGGTTTTCTTTCCCTTGCAATTGCCACGGGCCTGATCTATGGCCGTTTTTCAAAGCCCAGGAGCTACCTTGCTTTTAGCGAACATGCGCTGGTGGCCCCTTTTAAGGAAAAGACCGCCCTGATGTTTCGCTTCGCAGCTTTCAAAGACAAACATTCATTGACCGAACTGGAAATAAGGGTGAATACGGGTTTGCTTGTTGTGGAAGATGAAAAACCGGTTTACAAATATTTTAGCCTGAACCTTGAAAGAACCCGTGTTGAAAGTATGCCTATGAGCTGGACCGTTGTTCATCCCATTGATGAAAACAGCCCATTCCATGGGTTTACTGAAGAAGATATGAAAACTGCCGACGTAGAACTATATGTAATGCTCCGGGGCTTTGACGATGTGTTTTCAAATTATGTGCAGCAGCGTACTTCCTATACTTTCCAGGAAATATTCTTCAACCGAAAATTTGTGCCGATGTATCGGGAAAGTAATGATGGCAAGACAACGATCCTGGAATTGCACAAATTGGATTTACATGATGGAATTTGAAAATGAGGCTATTTATTTTACATCCACATTAGCCATATTGCCCTCGATACTTTTTACATCCAATTTTATGCCCATCTTATTGGTAACGATTTTTTCAATAAGGCTATTGGTGTCGCCCGTATGAGACACTGTAAATTTTGCGACTTTATCAGAAAATGATATTCTTTCCGCCGTTGATACGCCTTTGATGGACTGAATGATCTTACCCAACGCCACCGCCTTATTAAAATCTACATTGTTGAATTGAATGTCTGTTTGGCTGGTGTTTGCACCCGATCCGGCACTTTTTGAGCTGCCCATGGAAGAAACAATATCATCGCTTTTTGCACATAATTGTGTAAGAAAATAATCCCCAATCTTAGACCCTGCATTTTTTAAAGCCGTTTTTCCGGCAATGATTTCAGTAGCATCCAAACCAGAACCCTGGAAGCCCTCAGTTGCGAGCATTTTTGCATTTTTTGTCATGATGGCTTTCACTTCCACCCTGGCCCGGCAGGATGTCATACCGTTTTCAGACTTTGAATATTCGCTGAATGCCTGCCCGATAATAATAATATCCGCGCCATATTTGGAAGCTATTTTTGAAGCGTCCGATGGATTTTGAAATGCGTCCTGAAATGATTGATCATTTTTTAATTTCTCAAATTGTTTTGCGTCAACAAGATCAAATCCAAACTCAAGAAATTTTTTGGAAATTTCGGTTTCGCCTGCCTGGCCGGGTGTCATGGAGGTGTACCGGTCTACTCCATTATTATTATTTCCATTGGGAGTATTAATGTTTATATTGACTTCATTTTTCCTGGCAGGGTCATATTTGCTTCCCGCCCCGGATATGTTTGATTCGGGTATGATTACCATTATTTTTGGTTTGTGCGCTGCATTTAAAAGACCGCAGTTTTCCTTACTTGCTTTGGGCTGGCTTGTTGCGCCGCTGCTACCTGCGATACCGGCATACGCACTTTTATTCTGACTCATATACTCTACTGCTTCAATCAAAGACTCTTCAACCGCATCCTGCATTGATTTACTTTTATAAAATCCTCCGCCTGCTATCCCTGTACCAAAAAGGCTGGCGCCGGCAACTCCAACGGATGTCCTGGTTTTATCAAAGGACTTTGTGTCCAGCAATTCCCCGGTTGATGGATTAACAAATTTTAAAGTATAACCTATGTGCGCCTTTTTTACACCTACTCCTCCTACAATGGCCCCTATTCCTCTGCGGGTGGGCAACAGGCCACCACCTCCGCCGCCGCCGCCGGATTCATTTTCCGTAAATTCTGTAATAGTGCCAAACACCAATACCTGCGCACCGGCAAGCTTACCAACGCTAGCAAATGAATTTTCATCTCCCGCGCCGGACAGGCCAAGCCCCTGTTCTTTCATGATGTCATTCAATCTATCTCGTTCCACAACTCTGAAACAACCGGTATTGAATATGGCATTCACAAGCATATCCGGCAAACCTGTTCCCACCGCCCGGTCTGCCCCGGCGGCGGCGATTTTAAAAGGCATTATGGCCACGATAGGCTTTTCTGCGAAAGCAAGCCCTTCACATATTTTTTTGACCTCCTCCACTTTGGTCTTCCTGGGTTTATCCTGGGCATTGATTTTACCGGCAAAAAATAAAACAGTGGTGCAAAAGAAAATTAATAAATATTTCATGATAAAATTTTAGGAATTTGAAATAAACAGGTACAAGATAAAATAGGTTGTTGAATTAATTCAACCAAAATAGAAAATTAAGTCGTCAAATCAAAACAATATTTTATTTTTTTCCATTTGTTGAATTATGCTCACAGGATATTGACCATTTTATTACGCAACTGTGTTAAACAATTCGTAGAAGCTGTCTAAATTTAATTTCCTTACTT
>JBDTVX010000211.1:0-10388 GCA_040007015.1 Ferruginibacter sp.
AATCCATAAAAAGCTATATTAGTTATTAACCAATTATCTCAGGCGGTGGCTATTTTCCGTTTTTTTCCGGTTAGCAATTTGATTAGCACCGGAGCTGTGGTAGCGAGAACGATACCAAGAATGATTTTTTCAAGATTAGCGTGTACCCATGTGCTTTCACCCAATAAAAACCCTGCTGTTACAATACTTCCTGCCCATAAAAAGCTGCCAAATGCATTATACCATGCAAATTTTGTCTTATTCATTTTTACGATCCCTGCCACAATAGGCGCAAATGTTCGCACAATCGGAAGAAACCTCGCCAATACAATGGCGCTGGCCCCTTTTTTATCATAGAATTCTTTTGCCTGGATAAGATATTTTTTCTTGAAGAGCCAGTTGTCTTTGCGTTGAAAAAGAAGCCCTTCTGATTTTCTCCCAAACCAATAACCAACGAAATTGCCAAGAACGCCTGAGGCGGTAATTAATAACACCCAATATAAGAGGTTTAAAAAGGGAACACTAAAAGGAGCCAATGTATTAGCGATTACCATTCCTGCTATAAACAGCAGCGAATCGCCTGGCAGGAAGAAACCGAAAAAAAAACCGGTTTCTATAAAAACAATCAATACTACGATATATAATCCGCCGTGTTGCATGATCCATTCAGGATTAGTAAGATTTGAAAAAAAATCTACAAAAGGTTGCATATAAAAATGAGAATAAAGAATTAATTAATTCAACGAAAGGATAAGTGCAGACCAGTGTAATCGTCTTTTGGTTAAAGATCGTTTTTACATAAAAGTGTTTATTTTTTTGTAAAAATGCCTCTTCTTTTCGTTGGTGAAATGAGAATGATCAATAAAGTTAGCCGGTTAAAAACTAAAATAACTTGTAAAGGGAGAGAAATATATAATACGCAGGCCTTACCAGGAAAGAAGAAGAAGCAAAACATAGATCCGGCCCTTTTTCATCTACAGTGTTAGATAAAAAAGAATAATTAGCCGGCGTTCTTGAATGATAAGTAACGTGCTGCTTACTCCGTGCAGTAATATGATATTGTTGTTGAGCGTCCGAATAATTAAAACGGCTATTATCTTCCGGATCTACAAGATTGTGATTTTGCGAAAGATAACCATGTAACTCAGAAAAGTTGTTGTTTTCTGCGGAAGCATTGAAAAATGGAGCTGCTGTAAGAAAACAATTTAAATACAGGAAGATAAACACACCAATCTGCCTATAATTGAACGGGATATGTTTCTTCTGTGACATTTGTAATTTCAAATAATTGACCGGCAAAAGTACAGGACAAATGCGGAGATAAATGTTATTGTTTTGATAATAAAAACAAAATATTTTAACAGCTAAATCCGATGTTAACTTGCTGCTGCCCCCGAATTTTTATAATCGAAATTTAGGATGAAAAAAGTCCTGGCCGGTAACCGTTTAAAAAAATGGGAATACTTTTTCGCAACCGATGGTGAAAGAGCAGAACTACCATTATATACTTCCATTGTAGCATTTAGCGCTTCGCCGGATTGCTCGGGCCGGGTCAATTGTTTACTCTTCTATCATCATTGCCGTGACCCGAATTACAACAATGGCGAGACTAACCTGGCTGATTTTTCAAGCAGTTGTTTCCATACAGAACGATTATTCCATGCATCCAGACTAAGTCTTTCAGCATCTGCAATATCGTCATAGAAAACATCACTAAGCTGCTTTGCTATTTCTTCATCGTACACAATAGCATTTACTTCAAAGTTCAGATCAAAACTTCGATGGTCCATATTGGCCGTCCCTACAATTGCTATCTTCCTGTCTGCCGCTAATGTTTTGGCATGAACAAATCCTTTATTGTAGAGATAAATTTCCACGCCTGCTTTCAACAGATCTTCATAATAGGAACGGGCAGCAGCATTAACCAGTAGGGAATCAGAGATGCCTGGCACCAACATTTTTACAGACACTCCCCCCATGGCTGATATAATTAATGCGTCCAGAATGCTTTCACCCGGAATAAAATAGGGCGTGGTAATCAATATTTCTTTGGAGGCAAGATTAATAGCTTGTAGTAAGGAGAACAAAATAGTGGGTGTATCAGAATCAGGACCACTTGCTGCGATTTGTACAATTTTATTGCCTTTAACAGGCAATGTAGACGCAGGCGGAAAAAACACCGGGTCATGATGCAAAGTATCCTTCGCACAAAAGTTCCAATCACACATGAAAAGATATTGAAGGTATTGCACACCTGGCCCTTCAATACATAAATGTGTGTCGCGCCAGAAAAGCTTTTTTGTATCATTAATATTGTTGATGTATCTATCGCTGATATTAATGCCGCCCACAAAACCGATGCATCCATCCACAACAATAATTTTCCGGTGATTCCGGTAATTAAGCCGGTTTGCAAGCAATAGGAAGTTCACTCTATAAAATGAAAAAGCCTTCGCACCAGCATCCCTAAGCCGGGGCACTAATTTCTTACGAATAGAGCGGCTGCCAAAATCATCATAAATAAAACGCACCTCTACACCTTCTTTTGCTTTTTGAATAAGCAGTAGCTCAATTGTCCTGCCTATGTCATCGTCCTCATAAATATAATATTCCAAATGAATGTGCTTCCTTGCATTTTTCAATGCGTTCAGCACTTCGGGGAATTTACTTTCACCATTGATTAGAAGTTTTATAGCATTGTTAGGGGCTAGAGCACTCATCGTGTTTTTCGCCAGCATGTAAGCAAGTTCCCTGTTAGTTGCAAGAATCTCTTTGCCTTCTTCAAATGTATCCCTGGAAGATTGAAATATATGTTCTCTTAATTTTTTTGCCAGTTGATCGTCGGCAATTATTTTTTTGCTATAAATTTTTTTTTTGCGATAATTTATGCCGAAAGAAAAATAAATAAAGATCCCGATCAATGGAAGAAATACAACAAGGAGCAGGTAAGCGAGTGTTTTTGTTGTAGTGCGTGTATCATAGATAATCCGAAGGCAAACCAGCAATAGGGCGGCTACATATATAATTTCATAAATGATCAGCCAATTCATACTAGCTTTTTTTGGTGTCGGGGATTTTCCTTTTACTGGTTTTTCAACCAGTTAGTTGTGTGTAAGCTCTTATTGAGCAGCCATTTTTTGCAGCATTCTCATTGCTTCTTTTGCGTTATTTTCCTGGCAAAACCCGATCCATTCATTTCCGATAAGAATGGCCAGGGTAACAAAAGGGTCTGTATGCTCATCCACAAAAAATGAAATAATGACAGCAAGCATCAGGGTGATGATCATGGCATCCTTAAACTGGCCGATAAGAATAGCGAATTCGCTTTTTTGTTTTGCTTCCTGTAAAACATTTTTCCCAAATTCTTTTTGCATTAAAAGAACCTGGGCATTTGTCAAACCTTGTAGGGATGTTTTAAGTTCCTTTAAGACTTCGGCTATTGTGAGCTGATACCATTCATGCATAATTAAAATGGAACCATTGTGAATTAATCAGATGCTATTTTTTAATAGTAATCGTTTGGGTTGCACGGATGCAATTAAAATGGGATAAGCATGATGACAATTAAAGTCTTTCAAATTACATCCCTATAGTTTTTGCATTTATAGCTTTGTATTCCGCCTATTGGGACCCCTTTTTTTATTTACGGTACAATAATAAAAATTGATTTTCTTTTTTCCGGTAACAGGTTCCTGGTCAGGTAACCCTTTCCTTCAGTGTCTTCCAATAGTAGAACATTTCCGGTTTTAAACTGTCTTCTCTCTCCAAGGGTGGTTTCAATTTCTATTGCACCATCTAAAAGAATTAAATATTGTTTTTGCGGCGCGTTGTGAAAATCATAATCATAGGTTGGCTCCACTTCGCGGAAAATAATTGAGGACGCAGGCAAACTTTCTGATAGTTTACCATTGTCGCCAGCGTCTTTCAACGGGATTGAAATTTCTTCAAATCTTGTATCGTCGTTTGTATCGCTATATATTCTTGTTACCAGGAACATTTCAATTTATTTAGGTAGGTTAATTTTTTACGCCCGCCACATTTATCTATGCACCGAGTGAAAAATTAAATGCAATGCGTGATCCATCAGGCGCTATCCCCAATATTTGCATCCTTGAATTTTGCGCCGCTACCAATAATTCATCAATATCCTGCGGACTATTTACGGACCTGCCATTGATATAAACGATCACAGTCCCCGGAAGTATTCCCAACTGATCAAAAAAGCCACCAGCAAGTATTTCTGTAACTACAACTCCTGCATCAAGGTTGAATCGCTGTTTAAAGGCCTCAGTAAGCGGGGCGAAGGTTGCCCCGAGTTTGTCATAAATTTTCCGCAGCGATTGTTCATTACCTGCAACCGGGGTTTGTGTTTTTTCATTTTTTAAAGTAGCTGTTGTACTACTCAATTTACCGTTGCGCAAATAATCAATGTATATTTTATCGCCAGGGCGATGTCTTGCGATACGTTCGGAAAATTCAGCGGAGGAGAATAATTCAGTACTATCTATGCGCTGAATGACATCCCCTTCTTCGAGTCCGGCTTCATCCGCAGCGCTGCCTTTTTGGATGCTTGTTATAAAAACACCCTTCACGGATCCTGGCGTTATGCCTTGTTGTTTCAGGTATTGGTCCTCTCCCTGTGGCGATGGAAATGAAACGCCTAACAGGCCACGTTTTACGGTTCCAAATTCTTTCAGGTCATCCAGTATTTTTTTAGCCAGATTTACGGGAATGGCGAATGCATAACCGGCATAGCTACCCGTAAGCGAAGCAATGGCGGTATTGATACCGATCAATTCCCCATTTATATTCACCAGTGCACCGCCACTGTTGCCCGGGTTGATAGCGGCATCCGTTTGTATGAACGATTCAACGGCGCTACTCCCTTGCGGATTGCGTTCGGAAGGAGTGTTAATAATACCGATGCTTCTTCCTTTTGCGCTAATAATACCGGCTGTAACTGTTGTGTTAAGA
The DNA here is from genome assembly GCA_040007015.1 of Ferruginibacter sp. Lineage (GTDB taxonomy): Bacteria > Bacteroidota > Bacteroidia > Chitinophagales > Chitinophagaceae > Ferruginibacter. The sequence continues at coordinate 4,954 of JBDTVX010000211.1, forward strand.
GAATAAGGATAACCAACTGCCAATACCCATTCGCCAACCAGTGCATCATCCGAATTACCTAAAATAACAAAGGGCAGATTCCTTGCTTCCACTTTTAGTAGTGCAAGATCTGTATTTGGATCCCGGCCTACCACTTTAGCTGTAAAACTATGCCGATCAGGAAATACCACTTCTACCTGGCTGGCATTTTCCACAACGTGATTATTGGTAGCGATATAACCATCTGCGCTGATGACCACGCCTGATCCCGAGCCCATAGATGGGGTAGCGCCACGTCTGGAAGGATCCTCGAAAACGCTTCGGGATGCTTGCCTGTGCTCGTACATAGTTTTGATATGTACTACACCGGGAGTAACTGCTTTGGCCGCAGTCGCCAAATTTTCACTGCCGGATATCGTTCTGTTAGTGGATGGCTGTTGTGTAAAACCCCCGCCGCTGCTTGGTTGAACCTTTTCCGTTACATTACTCCGGCAAGAAAAGAAAAGTTCTGTGGTTAAAGCTACACAGAGCCAGACGTTGAATTTGCTCATAGTTGTTTTTTTCTTGGTTTTTGTAAAAATACCATGGTGCACAATGCCTTTGTTCCATGAATAAAAAACTTATTAGTTAATTCAATTTCATTTAAGCTGAAGGGCATATTCACGTTAATTCTGGAATAGCCTTGCAAGTCTCTAAAGAATAATCCCGTTCATTATTTACTTAAAAACTCGCCCTTGAAATCTCAATACCCGATGGATAGGCAAGCTCACTTTGGTCTTCAGCAGTAATGAATATTTCTTTCACAGTAAAAGGGAAACTTGTTTTTAAAGAAGATTTTTTCCCATTTTTAACTTTCAGTTTTCCTATATTCTTAGTACCATTATTTTCTGTTACTACCCAAACAGTGTAATTCTCTTTTGGCGGATTAAGTCTGTCGGCACTCGCCATATTTTTAGTCTTGACTTCAATGACAAAATTTTTATTTTTATCTTGTTTCTTTTTCGCAGTTATTTCTGCTGCCGGCGTAACACTCGAAACTGGAAATCTTACAGTTGAAGCACATGAAATCAAAGACAACACAGCCGCCCCCAATACTAATTTTTTTAATGCTTTCACTTTTATTGATATTAATTATTATTCCTACTCTGAAGGTTTTCGGAAAGCGCCCCTTTTTTAAAATGTATGGTCATTTTTATTTTGACACTTCCATCATGAGGAATTCAATTTTGTTTGTAAAGCTTCGGTGCCGGGCATATGTAAGTGAATGCAATCGGGTTGGTTTAGATAGCTAGCCATGGTATTATTTTTTATTTTTACAAAAATATGTTTTTATTTGAAGGCAAGGAGTGTTGAGTAATTTACCACATTAATTAGCAGTCTCCTTATTCTTTAATAACATTCACCTTACTTTTTTCAAGCCTGCGAAACAAATTTGCATCACGTTTGAAAGGACGCCATTCATAAAGCAACAACTCAGCAGGCCGCCACAACGCGACCCACCCAAGAATTATTAATAACTCATGTATAGTGATTGCAAAGCCACCTTCCATCAAGTATGGTGTGAGCATTTGAATAAGGAAATACATGATACTGAAAAAAACAAATCCAATCAGCAGACTTCTCCATCCTAACTTCAATGTTTGTTTTATCTTATGCTCAGATTTCTTTTTGTTATAAGCAAAATGCTGATGGATAACTGTTACCACTTCGCCTGCTCTTTGAATTTCATCAGGAGGTACCAGCACAGTAAAGTTTAAAGGTCTATGATGCGGGAATTTAGCAGCCTCTTCCACAATAAACTCTTCTGTGGCATCATTCAATAATCGGTTACAATCAAGCAGTCCTATCCGTTGGAGAAAAATATCTTCCACGCTTTGAAGATGAAGTATTATTTCGGCAGGTTGGCTCATGAATGGTTATTAATTTATTCGCCATTGTCCTCATCGAGATCATTATGATTATCGCCTCCCAAACTATAATAATTATTTTCTTCATCTTCTTCACCTATTGCTTCATTTTTATCATCCAGTTCAGCTCCAGGCACGTCAAGATCGGTACCCATAATTTCTTCGCCTTCCCCTTTTATTTCCTGGGCATCTTCGTCGCCCAGGGGTAACTTTTCTCCCTGGTTATAAATATCCTCGCTAGCCGGATAGTTCAGATTTTGAGGCAAAGCATTTTTTTGAAGGGAGATTTCATCTTTATTGATTGGCGTTTTTTTCATAATTCTGTTTTTTTATGGTATGAGTATTTATTAATGGGGGTACGATTCTCACCGTTTTCAATCATTATTACTTTACGATTGCTGCACTTTGTAGTATTTTTTACCGGTTAGTAAAATCCCTGGAACAAGATCCTTATTTCCATCCCCCACCCAATGAAAGATAGAAGAATTGATGGCAAAGATGATCTCAGAACCTGCTATCGGGTAATACCATCGGGAAATTACAGTACCGGTTCCGGATTCACTGCTTTTTTCCACAGAATAATAGCGCCTAAAATACCTGCTACTATCGAGGCGATAAAAATAGCTATCTTGGCTGCAGCAAAATCCGCTGCTAAAGGAAATGCCTCCGACGCAATAAAAAGCGACATGGTAAATCCGATACCCGCCAATGCTCCTGCTCCAAATAATTGCCGCCAATTGTAGGATGCAGGTTTTTCGGCAATATTAAGACGAACAGCCAGCCAGCTAAATAGAAAAATCCCGACAGGTTTACCAACTACCAGTCCAAAGAAAATAGCCAACATTAATTGCAAGTCGGTCTGAAATACATCCATGGTGATAATTACCCCTGCATTGGCGAGTGCAAAAATCGGTAATACAAAATAAGTGGACCACGGCTCAATGGTATGCAAAACCTTTGCGGCTGGTGATTCTAGCCGGTCGTGGATCGTATTCAACATCTCCATCGAACGTTTGGATGGGCCGCGTTTGAGCAGACGATCTGCACCAAAATGAGTTTCCTCCTTATAAATTCTTTGTATTTGTGCATTCAATGATTTAAAATTTACAGGAGGCCTGGTAGGAATGCACAATGCCAGAATTACACCAGCCAGCGTTGCATGTATTCCTCCTTCATGCAGGAAGAACCACAATAACACCCCAAGAACGACGTAGGGCACCAACCGGTATATACGCCACTTGTTCATAATCATTAAAATAACCGTAACCACACCTGCGGCTACCAGGTACAACGTATTAATTTCATCCGTATAAAAGATAGCCACCATCGCTATGGAGATAAGATCATCTACAATAGCACATACTGTAAGGAACACGCGAAGTTCCACCGGTACACGGTTGCCCATAAAGGCAATGATGGCGATAGCAAAGGCCGTATCTGTAGAAATGGTAGTACCCCAACCTATGCTTAAGGGACCAAAGGGAACGATCAACAAATAAATGAGTGCAGGTATTACAACGCCACCAAAGGAACCCGCAAGTGGTAATCCTGCAGCCCGCGGCTTGGTGAGCCTGCCTACGGTAAATTCACGTTTAACTTCCAAACCTACCACCAAAAAGAATATAGACAACAAGCCATCATTGATCCACCTGATCAATGGCAGATCAAAGGCAAATCCGCCTGCCCGAAACCCCAACGGCTTTTCCCAGAAGTTTAAGAACTTCAATCCGTAAGATTCCAAATTAGCCCATACCAATGCAATGAGTACCATTACGATTAATGCGATACCTGCCGATGGTCCCCATCGCACGAAATCAAGCGCTGCAATCTTTACGCGATAACCCGTCGAGCCTTTCATTGCCTCGCTGAGTGAACTTTCATCCCAGGGACCTTCGTACAGGCGGCCGTTTATATAAAATGTGGGTGCCAGCGAAGCACCACTTTCCTGGGCACTATGTATATCATCCTCTACACGTTTCATGGCAATTTCCAATTCCGCATTATCAACGGTATCGGGCATCGGTAAATCAAAATCTTTTGCCACTTTTTCAAAATCCACTTCCCCTTTCGATTCACGATCCATTAATACTTCATGTACCTCCCAAAAATTACCAGCAGTTTCCGCGGCATACTCAGCCAATATCGCTGCTTTTTTGGCCCGGTCATGTCCCGGAAGCGGCAAATGACGGTACACATACCGCAACTGATCTCCAAATTGGTCGCGCAAGTTGGTGATCACTTCATGTGCCACATGGGAGGAGCTGGAAAAATAACTTCCATATTCCACCAGGGTGATCGGCGCCTCCGGATTTCCAAGCACATGGTCATCTTCCGCATTTACGGGTTGCATCAGCCTTGTAGAATTATTCGGAGTGAATTGTTTCTGAGATTTATTTTTTCCAGCCATACTAATTAATTTAATTCTCAATATTTAAAAAGATTGCGCCCTTAGTACTGATGGTTAAGAATGCCGCAAAAATGAATCCTTATTTCCATTATTTATAAAAGCCGCATTATATGTATAGTATCCATAATCTGAAAGTGAAAAAAATAAAGAAATCAGGTTAAAGCGCAAAAAATAATTATCGAAATTGCATTATTTTCATTTAAGGAAGCATAGAAGCATGTACGTTTTATCGCCTCTTTTTTCTAAATTATTTTACTCTTTTGTTCGGCTGCTTTCAGTGGTTGGCAAATTTGATTTAACCCGCTCCAGGTTAAAAAAGAGTCGACTGTTTACCTCCAGAACAATAGGTGAAGAGCATTGCCTTTGCCCTTCATTTGGTCGGGTACAACCGTGTGCATTAAAGCAATGTTGATGCCTTTATAAAACCGGTATTCAAGATAAGTATGTTCATCCCCCTGGCCGGTTTCAAAGCCCATCAGCTCTTTGTCATCCCTGATATTTATTTTTGTATCCATCATTTCTAGCTCAACGTATCCAGACTTTAGGATTTTTTACGAAGGCTTCTTATAAGAATGCCGGCTTCATACTTATTCATTTCTATAGAATTTAATGGTGATATTTCATTTCAAATATGTCTCCGTTAAGCCCACCCAATAGGCCGCACCAAGAGGTAAAATTTCCTGGTTGAAAATGTACTGCGGATGATGCACCATAGGAGTGTCACCATTACCGAGCATACAATAGGTCCCTTGTTTTTTTTGAAGCATAAAGGCAAAATCTTCGCTGCCCATAAACGGATGAAGCGTATCATCCACTTTATCTTCCCCGAAAATATCCCGTGCCACATTAGCAGCCCAATGCGTATTCCCGGGTGTGTTTTCACTTCCGATATATGCCGCCGAAGCCGCACAATCATTTCTCTTATCTCTTGCTGTACCTGATCACTGATGGTGATGTCAACAGCCTGCACATCTAACTTAATGCCTTCAAAGTTTTCGGTATAGTTCATTTGTTTTGATTTTAGAATTTAGTCAATGAAAAACCTGTTACACCAAAATTATCCATTTCAACCCACTAAGCAAAGTATATAGTGTCTGCAAGAAAACTCTATAATTGAGAAATGATAAGGATTCTGAAAGATT
>JBDTVX010000212.1:0-10386 GCA_040007015.1 Ferruginibacter sp.
GATCGGGATCTTCGACAAAGGAGAAGGAGCCTGGACTCTGATGATTTAAAGCTCTTTTGACCTCACCCCCCGCCCTCTCCAAAGGAGAGGGAGCCTGGACTCTGCTAATTAAAAGCTCTTTTCTTATTCGGTGACACAGCCTTCACATTTTCACATTTTCTCATTTTCTCATTTGTATTTTATTCCGTTCTCAAACTTTTTACCGGGTTTATCAATGCCGCTTTAATACTTTGATAACTCACTGTCAGCAGTGCGATACCGATAGTCAGCAAACCTGCAACTGCAAACACCCACCACTCCATATCAACCTTGTATTCAAAATCCCGCAGCCACTGATTCATAGCATACCAGGCAACAGGAAAGGCAATCAGTATGGCGGTTGCTACAGGCTTTAGAAAGCCGGATGACAGTTGTTGAATGATGTTGAATACGGATGCGCCCAATACCTTTCGTACACCGATCTCTTTGTTACGTTGTTCCACAGTAAACGTCGCTAAACCAAATAACCCCAGGCAGGAAATAAAAATAGCCAGGAACGCAAATATGTTGGCAAGTTTGCTTACAACCTGTTCATTGTTGTATAATTTGGCATATTCCTGGTCAGAGAACTGGTACGTAAAAGGAAACTTTGGGTTCAATGTTTTGCAGAGCTTTTCCAAACCTGCAATCGCTTCTTTTGTTTTACCGGCTTTGGTACGCACAAGGATAGTGCCCCAGCCCCAGTTTTCGTCGAGGCGAATGATCAGGGGATCAATTGCCTGGTGCAACGAATTGAAATGAAAATCCTTTAAAACCCCGATTACCTTACCCGGGTGATTTCCCCAGGTTATTGTTTGACCAACCGGGTCGGAAAAGCCGATTTTATTTACAGCCGTTTCATTTAGTATAAAACTTGCCGAATCGGTTCCAAAATTTTTTGAAAAGTCACGACCTGCTGCCAGGCTCAACTTCATGGTTTTTACAAAATCGTACCCAACAACACCATCTGCAAATGAAATGCTTAAGTTAGGATCCTTGCCCGGCCAGCCGATGCTGTTGGTATGGTGTTCAATTACTGTTGGGGAGTTTCTCATTTTTGAAATGGAAACTATGCCTGCCTCCTTAGTTACTTCCTGTTTAAATAAATCATAATTTTTAACCAGGTCGCCCTCTATCGGTAGATAAATGAGATTTTCGCGGGCGTATCCAATATTTTTAGATTGTACATAGTTGATCTGGCTGTATATCACGATCATGCTCACAATAAGTATTATTGAGAGTGCGAATTGGAACACTACCAGGCCCTTCCTGAAAAATGTTGCGCCCCAACTAAATTTCAAATTGCCCTTTAACACACGGACAGGCTTAAGCGATGAGAGGAATAAGGCGGGATAACACCCTGCTACAAATCCCGTTACTATTAACAGACCAATTAAATATGCCCAAAAAATGGGTTGACTAACGGGAAGGGATAGTTGCTTTCCTGTAAGGTTGTTGAAGGGGGATAAAAGTATGCCCGCAAGCGCAACTGCAATTATAGCTGAAAAGAAAGTGAGCAGTAATGCTTCACCCATAAATTGCCCAACCAATGCCGAACGAAAGGCCCCGATGACTTTACGGATTCCCACTTCTTTGGAGCGTTTGGCTGAACGGGCGGTTGCCAGGTTCATAAAATTGATGCATGCGATCAATAAAATGAACACAGCCACGATGCTGAAAAGACGAACGTATTCTATCCGCCCTCCATCAATGTAACCATTTTTAAAAGTAGCGTTCAGATATTTTTCCCGGTAGGGCTGCAAAGCCAGTTCGATAACAGATCCTTTTTCTTTTGTTTTAAACCTGTATATAAAATCCTTTATTTTAGCCTGCACCTTAGCAGGTTCAGACTCCATACGCAGTTGTACAAAGGTTTCAGGGCTTGTATTTCCCCAATTGTGCACCCAGGCATTTTGTTTCACATAGTCGGTCCAGCTTCTTAAAAAATCAAATTGCTGCGAAGAATTAACCGGTATATTCTCGAAAACCGCTGTTACCTGCAGGTCCTCTTTATTTTCATAGCGAATGACATTACCTATGGCTCTTTCCGGGCTTTCAAAAAAAGATTCAGCCATTTTCCGGGAGATAGCAATGCCTCCCGGGACATTTAAAGCCGACCCGGCTGTTCCCTGCAGCAGGGGGTAACTGAACATGCTGAAAAAATCAGCGCCTGCAAATCTTCCACTCATTTTGTTGACCTTATCCCCCACCTCAAATGTATTTTGGGTACCTGCCTGGGCGGCATAATCCATACTGCTGGCATATTTTACCTCAGGGATCGCTCTCTTTAATTCCTGGGCCAGCAAGCCCTGTGTGGGATAACTTGCTTCCACTTTTCCATCGTAATACCAACGTTCATACACCTGGTACAATTGTTTGCCATTGGCATGAAAGCCATCCACGCTTCGTTCATCCTGTATCCACAGTATGATCAGGAGGCTACACGCCATTCCCAGCGCCAGGCCCAATATATTGATTGCCGAAAAGGCTTTATTTCGGACCAGGTTTCGCCAGGCGATTTTAAAATAGTTTTTTAACATAATTTATATTTTCTGATGTTTGACCTCACCCCCAACCCCTCTCCAAAGGCAGAGGGGAGCTTGACCCTAATGATTTAAAGCTCTTTTATTGTTTGCGGTATACGCCTTTTATTTGTTGGCTCTCTCTTTTACTTTTGCTTTCATTTTCACATTTTCCCATTTTCACATTTGCACATTTGCATATTATTCCGTTCTTAAACTTTTCACCGGGTTTGCAATTGCTGCTTTTACTGCCTGGAAGCTTACAGTAAACAAGGCAATAATAACTGCCAATGCGCCTGCAACTGCAAACACCCACCATGATATATTGATCCTGTAAGAAAAATCCTGCAGCCATTTGCTCATCACCCACCAGGCCAGCGGAAATGCAATGATTGAAGACAGGACTACCAATCTTAAAAAATCTTTGGAAAGAAGTGTGATCATATTGGTTACGGATGCGCCCAATACTTTTCTTATACCGATCTCTTTGGTACGCCTTTCCGCGGTATATGCTGCCAATCCAAATAAACCAATACAGGATATTAAAATAGTGAGGATAGCGAATAACCGGGAAAGCTTTCCGATAAGCATTTCGCTTTTAAAAATATTATTGAACGAGTCATCCATAAAGCTGGATTCAAACGGGTAGCCCGGGTTGTTTGCTTTTACTACAGCCTCTACCTTTGCCAGTTGCCTGGGTACATCCTGGCCATTCTTCAGGTGTACGAGCATGTTACTGACGTTACTAGTATCACAAAAAATTATTAACGGGTCCGGTTTTTTATACATATCGTTGTAAACAAAATCTTTTACCACGCCTATAATTTTGAGTGCCCTCCCTTTACCCTCATTACGTCTTATGATCTCCCCGACAGGATCCTTTTTACCCATCAGTTTTGCAAAAGTTTCATTAACGATAATACCTGAGCTATCACTGGAAATGTCCGGATAAAAATCCCTGCCGGAAACCAGCTTCATTCCCATCGTTGAAATAAATTGCGGGCTCGCCCATTCCATTGTAACCAGCAGTTGTGAATTAGGCGTTTTACCAGGCCATTCAAAATCGGCCGAGCTGCTCCCAATATTTATTACGCTGCTGTTTGAAATCGCAGCATTTTCAACCACACCCGTTGCCAACAACTCCTGGTATATTGCCGGAAAGTGAATATTCATTTCAGCCTTCAATGGTATGTAAATTACATTGTCCTTACTGTAGCCCAGGTCACGGTTTTTTACGTGCGATATCTGGCGGTAAATAATGATGGTACTGATGATAAGCACAATTGAAATAACAAATTGAATAATTACGAGTCCCTTTCGGATATAAACAGCGGCAGAATTTTTACCGAGCCGCAACCCTTTGAATACAGTTACGGGATTAAATGACGAAAGGTACAGGGATGGATAACTGCCCGCAAGCACACCACATAGTAAAGCCATTACCGGCAAGCCCATCCATACGGCAGGTGCGGTAAAATCAAAGGCAAGTTTCTTTTGTACCAGCGTATTAAAAAAAGGCAAAGCAATAAAAACTATCAGTATAGCAAAAAGCATTGCAGATATAGACATTATAATTGATTCGCCAAAAAATTGTCTTATGAGTAAACCCCTGTCTGCCCCCATCACTTTTCTAACCCCTACTTCTTTTGCGCGTTGTTCGGAGCGGGCTGTAGCAAGGTTCATAAAATTTATGCAGGCAATAATAATAATGAGCAGGCCAATAATACTAAAGAGCTTTATATATTCGATTCGTCCACCTACCTGCCTCCCTTCCTCAAATTTGCTTCTTAACCGCCAGTCTTTCATCGCCAATAATAAAGGTTTGGCAATCGCTTGTGTGTCTTTGCCGGTAATAAAGTTGTGCAGCTTTATATCCACCTGTTTGGGATCTACGCCATTTTTCAACTGTACAAAAGTCTGTATCCCATTATTGCCCCATTGCTTCAACCAGGGATTCTTTTCCTCATAACTTTTAAACGAGGTAAGCCAGGAAAATTTTAATGAACTGCTGATCGGCGGATCTTTTATAATACCGGTTACAGTAAACAGTTTTTCATTATTTACTTTGATCGTTTTACCCAATGCGGTTTCTTTATCAAAAAATTTCTCCGCCATCTTATCTGTAATAATGATCGATGTGGGATCTGTAAGCAGGTTATTGACATCGCCTTTAAGCAATTGAAAAGAGAACATTTTTAAGAAATCCGGGTCAGTAAATAACCCTTCTTCATATATATTTTTTTCTCCCACCGAAAACAACATATTGGTACCCCAATCAGTTCTTGCTGCATATTTTATTTCAGGCAATTCCTGTTTAACAGCAGGACCGAATAATCCCGGTAAAGAAGGAAAAGTATAGGTCTTTCCCTCGTAAGTTTGATTTTCAACAACCTGGTATAAATGAGAGTAATCTTTATGAAATTTATCATACTGCATTTCATCATTTACCCAAAGCAATATCAATACGGCGCATGCCATACCAAGGGAAAGGCCGATCATATTTATAAAAGCATAGCCTTTATTTTTTCGGAAATTCCGCAAAGCGATCTTAAAATAATTTTTTATCATACGATTATATTTGAACTCACCACCGCCCTCTTCAAAGGAGCGGGAGCCTGGACTCTAATGATTGAAAGCTCTTTTGACCTCACCCCCCGCCCTCTCCGAAGGAGAGGGAGCCTGTACCCTGCTGATTTAAAGCTCTTTTATTATTCGCGGTGATATATTCATTATTTGTTGGTGTTCTCTTTTACTTTCATTTTCAAATTTTCACAATTTCAAATTTTCAAATTTTCACATTTGCATTTTATTCCGTTCGCAAACTTTTTACCGGGTTTGCCAGCGCAGCTTTGATTGCCTGCATACTTACCGTGATCAATGCAATCAAAATTGCAATCATACCCGCTACAATAAATACCCACCAGCTTATTTGAATACGGTAAGCAAAATCCTTCAGCCAGTTGCTCATAAAGAACCATGCTAATGGTGAGGCGATCAGTACGGATATCAAAACGAGCTTTAGAAAATCTTTAGACAATAGACCAACAATCCCTGGAATACTTGCGCCTAACACTTTGCGAATGCCAATCTCTTTTATTTTACGTTCTACCACAAAAGTTGATAATCCAAATAAGCCTAAACAGGCGATCAACAGCGATAATCCGGAGAAGCCATAAAAGATCCCTTCCATTTTCTGTTCGGCGCCATATTGTTTAGCAATATCTGCATCAACAAAATTGTACTTTAATGGAACGGTCGATATAAGACTGCCCCATGCTTTTTTTAATTGAGCAATGGCATCATCAATATGTACTGCATCTGCTTTTAACGATATGCGGCTTGCTTCCGTCGCGTAGCTGATCATCAATGCTTCCACCGGTTTATGAAGGCTTTCAAAATTGAAATCTTTTACAACTCCAATTACATATTTCCTGTCCTCATTTTTCCCGAATGGCTTACCAATTGCATTTTCCGGTTTTTGCCATCCGAATGTTCTTACCGCTGCTTCATTTACCAGCACCGCTTTTGTGCTATCCGTAGGGATTTCTTTTGAAAAGAAACGGCCCGCTGCAAGTTTCATATCATAGGTTTTAAAATAATCAGCATCAACCGACATTCCATAAAGACTTGTTGAAATTTCTTCTCCATTTAAATTTACGGTAGTTGTCCAACCGTTGCCCAGGCCTCCTATAATATTTCCATTGTGCCCGCTAACATTGAAAATATAGGGGCTTTTTAATAATTCATTTTTTAAAGCCGGGTATTTTTGCATAACATCTTTATCGCCATTAAATCCTATTTCGATGACGGCATTTCCATTAAAACCAAGGGTTTTATTTTTTATGTAGTTCATCTGTTGCGTGATAATAAAAATAGATACCACCAAAGCAATTGTTATCGTAAACTGGAACACAACCAGTGTTTTCCTTATAATTTCTCCCTTCCTGCTTTGGGAAAAATTCCCCTTCAATGAAGTAGCAGGATTGAAAGAAGATAAAATACTTGCAGGATAGATGCCCGCGATAGAAGCAATGAAAATGATAAACCCAATAATGATCAGGACATTTGTGACCTTCAGGGTGAACAAATATGACTGACCGATCCATTGAGAAAACTGCGGCAAACCTGTTTTAAACAAAACAGTGCCGAGGCAAACCGATATGGCGCAGATAATAAAAGTTTCAAAGAAAAATTGCCTTATCAATTGTGTTTTTGTGGCACCAATGACTTTCCGCACTGAAATTTCTTTTGCCCGTTTGATAGCTCCGGCTGTTGTAAGGTTGACATAATTAATACAGGCAAGCAGCAACACGATGATACCGATAATCGAAAATATATTCACCCGTGCCACACTTCCGTTATTTGAAGCATCATAACGCAGATGAGATTTGAGGTGGATATCATGCAATGGCTGCAGTTGATATTGGTAAGACATTTTATTTTCTTTCCAGTCTTTTTCTTCAAATTTTGCTGCTACCTGGTTTATTTGTTTTTCTGCATTTTTCCAGTTTTGAGGATCCGCCAGTTCAACATACGTGTTTGGCCATCCACCCACCCATAAATTATCTACATCCAGGTTGTATTTTGCTTTAAGATTTTTTATTAAGTATGTGGAGGACAATAAAAAATCAAATTGAATATGGGAGTTCACAGGCGGATTTTCGGAAATACCGCTTACTGTCATGGGAGCATTACCGATCAATATAGTTTTACCAAGGGGGTCTTCTTTACCAAAATATTTTTCAGCCATTCTCTCAGTTACCACTACCTGGTTAAACGATTGTAAGCAAGTTTTTGGCTGACCTTTTTTTAAATTAAATCCAAAAAATTGAAAGAAATTCGGATCAACGTCTAATATGTTTTCTTCAAAAAATTGCTGATCGCCTAACTTCACCTTAAGCTGATCTCCAAATAACCGGCAGGCAGATTTTATGGCAGGTAACTGTGTGGGCAATTGTGCCCCAAATGCCGGACCAGACGGAGCCTGCGAAAATGATTCACTTTCACTTTTAAACGTATTTACTACGCGGAATATCTTATCCCCTTTGGGATGAAAATTATCAAAGCTCAATTCTCTTTGAACCCAAACATTAATTAGCAGGCATACAATTACCCCAATTGCAAGCCCCGATACATTAAGCAGGGTGAATACCTTATTCTTAATAAGATTGCGCCAGGCTGTGATAAAAAAAATTTTGTACATAGATAATACCGTTTACGTTTTAGGGTTTAGGTTGTAGGTTATTTTTTAGCATTGAAAGAGTAAGACATTTGCCTTATCCCGATTGCCATTAAACTTGCATTCAGCTATGCTGTCTTGGAAAATATCGAACTCAATTCTTTTACATCTTTTCATCATAAAACTCATCTCCATTAACTCATTATCAATTATCAATTTGCCTTAAGCACATCCGTTGCTTTTTTACGCACTGCATACCTTACTCTTGATCCAATGGTGACAGCGCTAATAGCCAGTACGCATATAAATGAAAAAGACAATGAAGCAATACTTACTCCCGCATTTACCTTGAATATCATACCCATCAAAAGTTTGGAGAGGTTGTAGCCTGCATAACAACCAAATACCGTAGCAAGAATAAAAACCAGGTAGTAACCTTTCAGCACAAGTTGGAAAATATGGTTCCCACTTGCCCCGACTACTTTTCGAATGGCTATTTCCCGCATCCTTTTCATTACGGATAACGATACCAGCGCAAACATTCCCGTTGCCGCCATAAGCACAGAAACAATAGCGAACCAGAAAAATATAGTTGCGATGCTTTCATTTGTGTGGGATGAATTAGCGGCAATCTCATCCTGGTAATAGGCCCTGAAAGTCTTCATGGGATAGAGTTTTGCCCATGCAGCTTTTGTTTGGTTGTAAACGCTGCTGAGTGCGCCGGGTTTTGCACGGATGATTATTTGCGAATATTTTTCAGGTGGCACCACGCACATGGAAACGGGTTGCATTGGTTCAAAAAGGCTATTCTGCATAAAATCCTTTAACACCCCTACCACCGTACAAAGCGTAGTATCATCTCTTCTTATTTGCTGACCAAGCGCTTCTTCGGGCTTCCATCCAAATTCAAATGCAAGTTTCTCATTAATTAACATTGATTGCCCATAGTCTCCTTTCCCGGATAAATTGAATGTCCTTCCTGTCACCAATTTTAAATTCATCAATTGTAAATAATTTCCGCCGGTTTCCATATACCTGCTATTTTTTTTTATCCCCTTTGCTTCAAGTGTTGTGCCGCGGTAAGAAAACCCAACCTGGTCCCGGGTACCTTCCATTTTATCAATTAATGCAATCTTACTCAGTTCATCACGAACAGGCATATACGCCAATTCATTTTGTAAGTTCAGGCAAATGACATTCGCCCGGTCGTAACCAAAATCATAGGTGCGCTGAAATTCAGAATTACGTGAAAATGCCACACCTGCAATTACGGTGATGAATGATATAACAATCTGCAGTCCGAGCAATACGCGGGAAAAAAGATTGCTTCCGCCAAATTTAACAGAGCCACCGAAAATGTTGGCAGCATTGAACCTGCTGATATAAAATGCAGGATAAGCGCCTGCAAGTAGCGTTACACTAACCAGTAACAGTGAAAGGAAAGCCAGCAATACATGATCGCTGAAGTAATTTGCAGTAACATCCACAAAACCAAACATGGCATTATAAGCAGGCAGCCAGAAGTTATTAATAATGGCAGACAGCCCGATTGCTAAAAATACAATTAAGGCACATTCCAGCAACTGCTGAATCATGATCTGTTGCCAGGAACTACCCATCACTTTACGCACACCCATTTCCTTTAAGCGACGGTTACTTTGTGCCACAGATGTATTGGCGAAATTTAAACAGGCAGATAATAAAATAAGCATGGCCAATATGAGTGGTCCGTAAGCTGCTGAGTTTTCCGGACGTTCATACAACGCGTTGCTTTCAACTTCCCTGGTATGATTGGCAATCTGTGAAAGAGGTTCCATGATAAAGGAAGCAAGTTTCAGATCCTTCCTGGCTGCTTGCTGAAGTGGAAGATATTTTTTAAATTCATTGCTAAGCTTTGCTGCTTCAGCAGGGTGAGACAGTTTTAAAAATACGGCATTTACAAAAAAACCCCAGTCGTCGCTTTTAATTTTAGTTCCATCAGGCTTGCACAGGTTGTCAAACTGCGTAATCACTTCAAACTGAAGGGAGGAATTAACCGGGGGATCTTTTAAAATGCCTGTAACGGTCAAAGGCTTTTTAAAGGGCTCATCAGAGTAAAATAGTAAAGTTTTGCCTATAGGATCGGCAGTTCCAAAATATCTCCTTGATGCTTTCTCTGTAATCAGTACACTGGAATGGTCATTTAAATTGATGGTGCCGGCTACCAGCGGAAAATTAAAGAAGTCAAAAAATGCAGGATCGGTAAAATGTACGCCCGATTCAAAAGGTTCGTTTTGATCCGCTTTGATATCGAGGCCCCGGCTTTCCCATCTTACCGTTTCCTTTACAATTGAAAAATCATTTTTTGCCGCAATGGCCAGTGGCATTGGGCACAAGCCCTTGAGGTTATCGCTTTCCCCGCCTTTTGTGAGCACACGGAAAATACTTTTTGTGTCTTTATGAAAATTATTATAGCTAAAACTATAGCGGTAGTTTTGAACACCCCACACGATGGAAGCGATGCCTATTCCAAGGCCTATAATATTAATAAGCGTATACAGCTTATTTTTCCAGAGATTTCTTACGATGATTTTTAAATAGTTTTTAAACATAAAGCGAGTATTTCTGATGCCTGATTTTAAAAATGTCTGATTTTTTTCTAACCTGTTAGTTTATTTAAATTTTCGT
>JBDTVX010000213.1:0-10349 GCA_040007015.1 Ferruginibacter sp.
GGACCAGGACCGATCGTGACTACCGGGTAGCCGATGGAAGCAGAGCCCTTCGTTTTGAAAGAGCGGCCTTTATAGCTTTTGATGCCTTATTACTGAAACGCCCAAATGCTGCCTCTGAGTATACTTCAGCGGAACTTGCAAGTGCTGAAACACGACTGGCCGACATGAGCGCCGATGAAATACATACCCTGGAAAGAAATATTATTGCCGGATTACCCGGCAGTTCAGAAAGTTTTACACTTGAAAAATTTCAACTGGCATTAAAGCCTTATGATGACATCACTGCCGCAATATTAAAAAAGCATTTGATTTACTTTCTCCAACAGGTAATCCCAGTTTGCGATGAGGTGGGCATACAAATGGTGGTTCACCCGGATGACCCTCCCTATCCCATTTTGGGATTACCGCGTGTAGTAAGCACTGCAGCGAATCTAAGGGAAATTTTTACGGCCGTACCTTCCCTTAATAACGGTTTATGTTTTTGTACCGGTTCTTTTGGCGTAAGACCGGATAATGATTTGCCGGCAATGGTAAAAGAGTTTGCCGGCCGTATCAACTTTGTGCACCTGCGCAGTACCAAAAGAAATGCAACGGGCGATTTTTATGAAGACAATCACCTGGAAGGTGATGTGGATATGTACGGCGTAGTAAAGGAGCTGGTAACTGTTATGCATATGCGAAATACCGGGATCGCTATGCGGCCCGATCACGGCCATCAAATGCTGAATGATCTAAGAAAGAAAACCAATCCGGGTTATAGCGGTATCGGCAGGCTGAGGGGACTGGCTGAATTGCGGGGACTGGAATGGGGCATACAAAGAAATTTGGGTGATCAAAATAAATAATGGGCGTTGCAGGAACAGGACTTTGCAGGAACGGGGAGGGATTTGATAGATGCCGTTAGCTGCAGGCGCGGTTTAAATGAAATTCGAAAAAAGCTGCTGCAATGAATGCAACCCACGTGATCTGCTCCCGGCAAAACATAGGTACCGGGGTAATCCTGGAAATGCACCTTTAAATTGAGGCCATACTGGTATTGACTTTGCGGCCTGCTAACTAATCCTTTATAGAATATTTTCCTAAAAAAACAATCAACACCAACACTCAATTTCAAGGCATACCATCTTTTACTAAATGCCATCCCGGAAACACTGCCTTCATCAAAAAAAGCAATGCAAATACATTGGCGTATATTTACTTTGGAACCGCAATGATATTTACCCAAAAGTTTCTCAACCGTAAAATGGCCGACACAATCGGGCCATGGGCCTATTCTATCATTTTATTTTTTAGGGTTGAATAATTTAGATTCCTAAAACAAGG
This sequence comes from Ferruginibacter sp., assembly GCA_040007015.1. Taxonomy (GTDB): domain Bacteria; phylum Bacteroidota; class Bacteroidia; order Chitinophagales; family Chitinophagaceae; genus Ferruginibacter. The sequence goes on from JBDTVX010000213.1 coordinate 1,324, forward strand.
CAATGAAAAATATAAATTCGGTACTCTTTTTATTATTTTTTAGCATCCATTTTTCGATTGTGTATGCCCAAAAAAACTTGCCCTCGCAAAAACAGGAACAATGTGCTACCATGCAGCGCTTAGCCGCAAAGTTTGAACGAAATCCTGCACTTAAAATCAGGTTTACGCAACAATTGGAAACATTCAACAGGATGATGATCAACAAATCAGCAAGGCCGATAATGCCTGATGGTGTTTTAAATGCGAATGGTAATACGATTTACACTATACCGGTAGTATTCCATATTGTATTAACCGACCCGACTGTTGTTACAGATGCTCAAATACTTTCGCAACTTGATATTTTAAATAAAACATATTCCGGTACAGGTGCTGACTCTGTACGCCTCCCGGATTATTTCAAATCTATTTTTGGTAAATCGGGCATCCGGTTTTGTTTGGCACAACGTACACCGGATGGGGAAGCCACCACCGGAATTAATAGAATGGCTACTGCAAAAAGTTCATTCTCCGCATCAGACGATGGCGTAAAACATACTGCCATGGGCGGTGTGAATTTATGGAATGCAGATAAATATTTTAATATATGGATATGTGTTTTAGGCGATGATCTCCTCGGATACAGTACTTTTCCAAATGACGGCCAGCCCGATGAACAGGGTGTTGTGATAGATTATCGTTCCATGCCGGGAGGATCTAGTACTTACTTCAATGGCGGCAAAACGCTTACGCATGAAACGGGGCATTATTTTAACCTGTTTCATATTTGGGGTGATGATGACGGCGCATGTACAGGCAGTGATTATGTTGATGACACCCCGAACCAGGGCAATTCTACATCGGGTTGTTATACAGGCATAAAAACAGATAATTGCACAACAAGTGGAAATGGCATCCTGTACCAGGATTATATGGATTATAGTAACGATCAATGCATGTTGTTATTTACGTCTTTGCAGGATGCCAGGATGGAAACAGCTTTATTAACTTACCGCGCTTCTTTAACGGTTTCGGATGGTTGCACACCCGCCCTGGTTAAAACACTGGATGCCAAATTAATATCTATTGAATCACCTGCTCAACGTATCTGCACAAGTAATTTTACGCCCTTCGTTACAATTGGCAACAGGGGATCGAAAACACTTACCTCGCTGGTCATTAGCGCCGTAATTGATAACGTCGATACCGTAAATTATACCTGGAACGGAACCCTGCCTTTGCTGGCTATCACCAATGTTACTTTAAATCCCGTAACCATTGGCCAGGGGGATCACCATTTAAAAATATTTGTTTCATCACCTGATTCGGGAACAGATGAAAATAATTCCAATGATACCCTTACTACAAATGTTCAGTATTACGATGCAGTGTCTGCTTTAAACGAAGGATTTGAGGGAAATACTTTCCCTCCCCGGGGATGGGATATCGTAAACCCGGATGAATCGATTACCTGGCAAAAAGTTAACGGTATTGCCAAAACAGGAAACGCCAGTGTAATGATCAATAATTTTGATTATACAAATACGGGGCAGAATGATTACCTGCGGCTGCCTTCACTTGACCTGGTTAATATAGATTCGGCCTACCTTTCTTTCCAGGTGGCAGCTGCCACTTTTACTGCTACTTCCACCACAAACAATAACTGGGATACATTGGAAGTATTGATCAGCAAAGATTGCGGTACCACTTATACCTCCCTTTATCAAAAATGGGGAGCTAAGCTGGTAACCAGCGCAACTGAAAGAACCAGGTCCTTTGAGCCGGCATCTACTGAATGGCGCAAGGATTCTGTTAACCTTACACCTTATATTAATGGAGGCACAATCATGCTTGCTTTCAGGAACACTACCGAATTCGAAAATAATATTTACCTGGACGACATTAATATCAAAACTCAAATCATCAATCCAAATTTAAAAGCAACAGGATTTTTGGTAACCCCTAACCCGGCAAGTGGTAATATCACGGTACAGTTTTACCCCAATCCTGTTAACCTGAAGGGTATCCAGTTGTACAATATGCTTGGACAAAAACTTGCTGAAACAATCATCCTTTCGGGCCAGGGTGCTGCTGTTTATAATTTTGATATCAGCAGGTATGCTGCCGGCACATATGTTGTAAGAGCCATTTTTTCGGATAAGGTATTGATGAGAAAAATTATCAGGAATTAAGGGGTGACATTGGATCGTGTAAAGCCCTTAACTAAATGACATTGCCCTAAAGCGATGTGCCAATTAAAACCTTAATTTAAATGACCTTAAGCAAAGGATTGCGCCAGTGGTTGCAAATTCATAAAATTATTTAAGAAAAAGTTCGGCAAAGTAAACAAAGTAAAAAACACAGTTTTGCCTGGTGGGAAAAAGCAGGGAGGGCGAAGGGTTGTTGGTTGATCGTTGGTAGTTGATGGTTGATGGCTGATCGTTGGGAGTTAGAGAAAAGCTGCAGTTTCCGTAGTCCGGATGAGGTTTTAATACACATCAGGTATCTAAAATCCGATAGCTATCTGATCAGGCATAAGGCATAAAATTCTATTTCAGTCTGGCAAATTCATCTGCCAATACATTCACCTGTCCGGCAGGGATCGTCTTCTTTCCTTCATCAATTATTATCCTGTAACGAAAGCTAACCGTTTCCCCCTTTTTAAGCCGGAGGTTTTTAAAACTCGCGCCATTGGTAAATATTTTTTCGCCCAGTGGATTTGCGGCAAATAAACCATAGTCCCGGGCATGCCAGAAAGTGGGGTAATTGGGGTTTGCCGGATGATCAATGATCACCACACTGATTGAATCTTCGCCCATCCTGCCGTATACTTTGCACCACCTTCCTCTTGTGCTCCACACACTATCTCCCCGCTTACCTTCACTGGAAACATAATTGCCGTTTGCAATCATATCCGTTCCTCCTTTTACGATGGTAACATTCCCTTTATCATCTGTAAATTTTTGATCCTTGTCGGTTGGCATTTGTAATGCATGCGCAAGCCGGATCCCCAACATACCATCCTTCGCATCTGTAAAAAGCAGATCGGTGCCGGCCTTTAAAATTGTAACCCTGTCGATGGTGCGCTGATGAGCGGTGCCGCTAAATTCGAAACGCGTTGTTTCCTCCGCCAGTACCTCCTGCTTTTGGTTGATCCAGTTGGCATGGTAAGATAAGATACCTTTTGTGCCGCCGGATGTTTCGATGATACGGTCTGTTTTGATCCATCCATACAAATGTTTTTTTTCTTTGGGGATAGCATAAGAATTATTCCAGAAATCCAGGCCGTTCACATTTTCAAAATTGAACCAGATACCGATATGATGCGGATGGTCGCTTGGGTCATTGGGTTGAGGATCTAATGGAAAGCCTCTTGTAACGATAGCGCCATTGGCTGCATGCACAGGATATAAAACAGGCTTTTCCAAACTATCCGGGTATAAAAAGCTGGTAAATAGCTTTTCTCCAATAAAAACATCCACCCTATTTTCGCTGCCGGCTTTGATAATTTTTACTACCTGCTTTTTTTGTGCAGATAACCCATAAAAACCAATTACACCAACCAAACTGATTCCAATATATTTTAAAACAGGGGCCATTGTTAGACGGTTTAGGGTTTAAGAGTTTAAGGTTTAGGGTCATTTCTCTGTCACTCATTATTCATTATTCATCACTCATCCTGCTACACTCACTTTTATCACAATTTTCTTCACTACCTTATTGCCACCAGGTGTAATACCTGGCCTGTGCGCATCGGAAGGAAAGAAAATAAAAAAAGTACCAGGCCCTGCAACATAAAACTTGCCGGGTGCGGTATAATTCACCAGGTCCTTTTTATCATCATATGGATTTGTAGCAACAGCGCCTGCGACAGGGTTAACACCCATTTTTTCTTCACCTGAAATAATATATTGCAGGTCTATAAACCTGCGGTGCGATTCCCAGTTGGTTCTTTCAAAATCCTTTGTGGAATCTGCCGTAACTGAAGCTATTACACTATCCCCGTGGATCGGGTATTTGCCTATTGGAAGTGAATCAAGATTATGTTCTTTTAGAAAAGCGAAAGCTTCATCCCAAAACACCTTATTAAGGTGGTACTGCCTGGCAAATTCTATTTTATTAATAGATGGATGGGGTTTAAAGGGTGCCCCATTGAGCCACTCTTTTTTGTTAAACCATTTTATCGCGTTGGGCGCTGACCATTCTGTGACGGGATTTTGCGCAGCCACCTGCATACCTGCAAATAAAAGGAAAGACAGCATCATACAACCGGCTAATTTTTTCATAAAAGGAACTATTTAAGTGTTTTCCGATTGCAAATATAACCTACTTCGTTTCTTTCTTTAGTCTGAACCGGTAAGATTATTTTTGAACCATGTCCAATTTACGGGTCGGAGAGACTGATGATTGAAAAAAGCTTCTGTAAGAAAGCAACGATTAGATCACCTTATTGGCACTGCGGGAATAAAGAACGATTTTATACATTTCTTATACCGGCAGCACTTGTCAACAGCACTCTCTACCCTCTTCAAACAATAAAATCCAGGTTTTCTGTTATGCGGGCGCCATTCTTTTTAAAGGCTTCCACATATTTCTGTATCCTTCTTTTTGCTTCTTCCAGGTTACTGTTGTTCAGGTTGATATTAAGGAGGTCGATAAACCATGGAAGTTTTAAGTCGCTGTGAATATAGGCAAATGCGATCTCTTTTGAAATTGGTAATGTGGTGGTTTTTGATTCATCGAACACATCCTTATTGCCGGCTTTTAATAATTTATCATATTCTTCTTCCAGTAGCTTTTCGAACAACGCCATAGAAAAAGTATCGCCGGCCCTTATCCCTGAATGCACATCGTCTTCGCTAAGTATTGCTGCTTTATGAACCCATTCCCAAAGAATACTCAGCCTGATCTCACCCGTAGCCATATCTTCCATAAGATACAATATGTCGTCATTTCCAAAGAAGTCTGCCGGCTTCAACGCGGCAGCCTGCATTCCCTGACCGAATGCGTTTCCATATTGCAAGGCAACACTTAACAGGTTGCGCGCGCCCCTGATCGTTGTAGCAGCAGGCTCAATTAATATAAGCCCATCTGCATCCCGGCTTGTATAGTCAAGCCGGGGAAATTTTCTTCCCATTTGATTGGGTTGACCGGGCTTTTCCCAAACGGGCCTCACAATATTTACCATTTTCCAATGAGCCACCCATTTGCCGCTTGCGCCTTCCTGCTGCTCACGTTCAGCACCGGCAACGGCTTTCTTCATACCTGCGGCAACTCCACCGGCCGAGCCTACCGGGATATTTGGTTCCATCCCTCCCTGCCACAACGCAAAATTACCATTGATATCGGGTGTGTTAACAGCGCACCGCACCCGGTTTTCATAATTGCGCATGTAACCATACGTCATTGTAACGGCTTCTATATCAGGATTGATAAATTGCTTATCCCAGGCCATCGCATCGGCCACACTATTTATATAATCCCAGCGGCCTGTATTATATCCAACAAAATGTTTTCCAAGGGCAGCGCGTATTTCCATTAACTGGAATGTTGCCTCAAGCTGTTCAACCAATACATATACTTTGATGGTTCCTGCAGGTTGGCCAAGATGCACTTCCAGGGTAATAAGCATATCATTCCATAGCGCTGCCTCACCCGCTGTTTGAATCTTGGGCAGGTACAACACAATTGACGAACCGGCTTTTTGTAATGCTGCATAATTATTAACCACATACAAAGTGATATCAACTATGGAGGCAGCCATTGCAACGCCATCAGCATCACGGATGTGGCGGTCGTCGAGATGAAGGCCACGTGCACGAAATATTTTAGTGGTGAAATTTAATTGTTCCTGACAGTCTGTAACTATACTATGACCAACGAAAATTATTGACCAACTGTTCATTTCGGCTGCCACCAATTGGGCAACTTCTAAAAACAGCGGATCTTTACTGATCGCCATTTTTAGATTACGCTGGTTATCCAGCGACATTGTATTTATTTGTCCAAGCGCATCTTCTCCATCAAACATCCATCCATCGGCCCCCGAAAGCAATGCATAAGCAACATTACGGATGCTGCTTTCCAGCGGGGCATTTGGTTTTGCTGCTGGCCCGGTGCCCTGTATCCATTGCCGCTGCAAATCTGCAGGAATAATTGCTCCTTCAAATTTTCCATCCCTTGCATCCTGAACTTTGATCTTTGTACGGGGGATAAAACTTTCAGGGTCTGAAAATGAAATCCGTTCCCGTCTTTGAAGTCGTTCCGCCCTTCGTTTTATACGGGAATCCATAGCGGCCTTGATGTCTTTGTTGAAATGAGCAAGTAAAGAAATTGCAGACAGCGCTTCAGGCGTATACACATCCCTGTAAGTTTCCGTGAGGTTGCCATTAACTATAAAATTGTTTAACATAGGCCGTTGAAGTTATATATTGCTAAATATTTTTTCTTATTATTTCATTATAAAAACAGTCATGGTTAAAGGGCCATGTGCGCCCAATACAAGGGCCTGCTCAATGTCTGCGGTTTTAGACGGCCCGCCAATGAAAGCACCAAAACCATAATCACCCATTCCTATTTTTTCATAGGCTTCGTGAAGGGTTGGGAGTATGCTTTCAGCACTAACGGCCACGGCCAGGTGCTGACAAATATAAGGGATGATGCGTTGGCCCATCATTTCTTCTGTAATCCACACAGCTCCATTTTCTGCAACGGCAAAATGAGCGCCTAAAACTGCCAGTTCCACATCATCATAACTATGCGGATCAGCGGTTGCTGATATCAATTCAAAATGATGGCTTAGTTCGGGTAAGGTAGTTACTATGCGTTTGGAAATATCAAAATTTTCATTAATCAACACCTTAACTGAAGCTATACCATCTGCCAAAAATGGTGTACCGCCAATAGCCTTAAAAACATCCATATATTTTTTAATACCATCAATATAATTTCCTTTAAACATGGTTATGTCGGGCAATGGTGTAGTTGGCGGCTGATTTTTAAAAACCGCTTCTAATATTTTTTCCCGGCTGGTCATGGAGATAATTGTTTAAGTTTTATGGTTGTTATTTCCTGGTTCAATAGTATGCTCCTAATAACCATCGCGACACTTCCATATTTTTAGTTTTTAAAAAATTAAAAAACGCTATTTTATCCTTTGCGGGATATAATTTGTGTTTAATAAATCGTGCTATAAAAAATATTACTTTCCCTTCTTCCCGTTTTTTTGGTTCTTTTCATACCACTCCCCAAAAGACTCCTTTGACCCCTCCGGCATATCGCGTTGCTTATACCATGGATTCAATTTATTATTTACAACAAACGGAATGTTATGCATAACCCATCTTCCGGCTTTACCGGTGGTTGTAAAATTAGCAGGCGATGATAAGGTCCATGCCATTGCTTTCATGCCCAGGGCTTTTGTATTTGCCGCATACCCTTCTTTAACTATCAGCTGCCGCCACTTATACAACTGCTCATGAATATTGATTTTAACCGGGCAAACATTGGAACAGGAACCGCAAAGCGTAGACGCAAATGGCAGGTCTGCATGCTTTTTCATATCCAGGTTAGGCGCCAGGATCGCTCCGATCGGACCGGAAATAGTATTGTGATAACTCAGCCCTCCACTTTTCCTGTACACAGGACAGGTATTCATACAAGCACCGCATTTAATACATTTCAAAGAGTCCCTGAAATCTGCACGACCAAGCTGGCGTGTTCTTCCGGCATCCACCAGTATCAAATGCATCTCCTGCCCCGGTCGCGGTTTTTTATAGTGGCTGGAATAGATGGTGATGGGCTGACCCGTAGCGCTTCTCGCGAGTAATCTTAAAAATATTCCAAGGTGTTTTTTTTGAGGTACCAGTTTTTCGAGACCCATGGAAGCAATCTGCACCTCTGATAAATGAGCGCCCATATCTGCATTCCCTTCATTGGTACACACGACATATTCTCCCGTTTCTGCAACAGCGAAGTTTACTCCTGTAAGTGCGCCGCGCCTGGTAAGAAATATATTGCGCAAATGATTACGGGCCACCCTTGTAAGCAGTGTAGGGTCAGATAAGCCTTTTTCCGTTCCCAGGTGCTCATGAAATAATTCCCCGATCTCCTCTTTTCGTTTATGGATACACGGTAGTACGATATGGCTCGGCGGCTCATGGTCGATCTGCTGTATATATTCTCCCAGGTCAGAGTTAATAACATCCATGCCGCGTGCTTCAAGGTATTCATTCAACTGGCATTCTTCGGTAAGCATCGACTTACTCTTCACCAGTTGTTCAATTTCTTTTGCCTTCAAAATAGAATACACGATTTCATTGTGTTCCTCCGCATCGGCCGCCCAATGCACCATGATGCCATTCTTTATACAATTTGCTTCAAATTGCAAAAGGTATTCATGAAGATTTGAAATCACATTGCTTTTGATCATGGACGCTGCCTCCCGAAGCTGTTCCCATTCCGGAATTTGCTTTGAAGCGATGTCGCGCTTTTCCCGGATAAACCAAAGCGCCCCGTCATGCCAGTCTACCCGCTCTTCATCTTTAATAAATTCTTCTGCCCTGGCAGCGTGATCCTTTGCTTTAGCCTGTTTCATAATGTTGCGTTTAATATCTCAGCAATATGTATTATTTTGACCGTACTTTTATTTCTATGAAGGATCCCTTCAAGATGCATGAGGCAGGACAGGTCGGATGAGGTGATATATTCCGCCCCGTTTTTTGTATGATCTGTTACCCTGTCTTTCCCCATCTTTACGGATACCGCTTCTTCGGCAACACAAAAAGTTCCGCCAAACCCGCAGCACTCATCGGCGCGGTCTAAATTAATTTGTTCTAAGCCCCTTACCATATTTAACAGGCGTTGCGGTTTTGAAAATGGAGCAGCATTGAGCTCACTCATTTGTGATAAATAAAGCCCGCGCAGGCCATGGCAGCTATGATGTAACCCAACTTTATGAGGAAATACCGCATCGAGTTTTTCCACCTTCAGCACATCGGTTAAAAACTCCACCAGTTCGTACACTTTTCCCCGTATTGCTGCAGCCT
>JBDTVX010000214.1:0-10286 GCA_040007015.1 Ferruginibacter sp.
CCGTAATTTAGGTTCAGAGTTGTACCTGCACCCGGATGATAAATTATTAAAAAAACTGCAAACCTACGAATGGCAGGCAAACTGTTATGCACTCTCTATACTGCACAAAGCAGGGATATTTGATTTGGTTGACTGGTTGACGAAAAAGTATATTCTCGATATGCTTTATTTAACCCATTTTTACAAAACCGGCAAGAAATTAAAGCAGGTAACCAACCTGGCCAGGGCATACCCTTTCACAAGAGAATTAAAGCCAATCCCAATTCCCTCATTTACACCGGTTTCGGCCGACCGAACACGTAACGGGATCGTAATATCTTTTTAGCCGTAAAACATTATTCTTGCCCTTGTTTTGAAATTCGCTCAAATTCTCATAAGAACTGAATACCGGTAGAAAATATTTTAAAGAACTTCTTAGAGCGCTATCGGTACACAATATTACCAGGACCATATTCAGATTGCGTATCAGGCTTTTAATCCTACAATATATTTTCTACTAATATTTTGTACCCGGCACAAACCATCAATAGGCAAAGGCCTCTACCCCAACCGTCTACGCAGAAACCACCGCCTCCTTATTGTATTTACCCCGGTATTCCAATGGCGACATTCCTGTGATTTTTCTAAATACTTCACGAAACGCTTTCACATCCGAATAACCAACTTCATACATTACTTCATTAATTGTTTTGCGACTGGTCTCCAATGATTTTTTTGCTGATTCAATTTTTACCCTTTGCGAATATTCAACAGGCGTATTCCCCGTTGCTTTGATAAACCTTCTGTCAAAGTTTCGTCTGCCTACCGCAAACCTGGAAGACAAATGTTCAACAGATATTTTTTCATCCAGTTTACTTTCAATATATGCCTGTGCCTGTTGAACCATTTCATCCCCGTGCAACTTCTGTCCTGTAAAAATGGTGAATGCTGACTGGCTATTGCGGTCCATTTCAATTTGAAATAGTTTGGAACAAAAAATGGCTGTTTGCCTGTCAAAATATTTCTCTACAAGATAAATCACCAGGTTCAGGAAAGAATATGCACCACCATTCGTATAAATTCCATTTTCGTCAGTAATCAATTTATCAGTTTGTAAATTCACCTTTGGAAACATGGTTCTGAAATTATCCGCGGCAGCCCAATGCGTGGAACAGGTTTTTCCATCCAGCAAACCTGTTGCCGCAAGTATAAATGCACCGGTGCATATACTTGCTATTTCAGCACCGTCTTTATATTGTTGCTTAATCCAATCGATCAGTCCCGCATTAGCGGGCTTTCCCTTCACAGCTTTCTGATAATTATGATTCAATGAAGGAATAATGATGAGATCGGTTTTGGATATTGCTGAAATGAGGGTGTGTGGCTTCACGGTAAATAAGCCTTCATAGAATTCCACTTTATTTGAAATACCTGCCAATTGAATTATAAACAATTCCTTTCTGCCGGTTTCCCTCCAATACGCATTGGCCCTGGTAAATATTTTATACGGGCCAACTATACTGCTTAGGTTGTTCTGCCCTTCAGGCACTATGATCGTAATATGTTTCATTGAATTTTTGTGGTAAAGATAGTAATTTACCATGTCCAAATCAACCCACTACAAAGTCCATTTTACACCCTAACAAAGTAATCATTAGACAATACTTTTACAGTATAAAATTTCTAACAATCAAAATCATACGGAAAATGGCTACATCGGATTTCACCACTGCCTTTTTGGTAAACCAAACCCCGAAAGAAACCTTCAATGCCATCAATAATGTTCGTGGATGGTGGTCAGAAGAACTAGAGGGTAGTTCGGAGCAACTCAATGATGAGTTTATATACCGCCACAAAAACATGCATTATTCAAAACAAAAATTAATGGAAGTTATTCCTGCAAAAAAAGTAGTTTGGCTTGTTACAGACAGTCATTTGAGTTTTATTAAAGACAAAGACGAATGGACGGGTACCAGGATCAGTTTTGAAATTTCCGGGCATGGTAATAAAACGCTGATACGTTTTACTCACCTGGGTTTGGTTCCCGAAATTGAATGTTACGGTGACTGTTTAAATGGATGGAACTATTATTTGCAGAATAGCTTAATAAACTTGATAACCACAGGCAAAGGGCAACCCGACAAGAAAGAAAACAGGGAAAACGCAGATAGCAATGTATAATAAATAAAACAATAAAACATAAACATGAATAATCAAAATTTCACCACTACCTTTTTGGTAGACCAAACCCCGCAGGAAGCATTCAATGCGATCAACAATGTTCGTAGATGGTGGTCAGAAGAAATTGATGGTGATACACAGAAACCCAATGACGAGTTTACCTATCATTACCAGGACGTCCATCGCTGCAAAATGAAATTAATAGAAGTGATCCCCGGCAAGAAAGTCGTTTGGCGTGTAATGGACAACTATTTTAGTTTTACCAAAGACAAAAGCGAATGGATAGGAACAAAAATTATATTTGAAATTGCTGAGCAGGATAATAAAACACAAATTCATTTCACTCATGAGGGTTTAGTTCCCGAATACGAATGTTATGGTGCCTGTGTAAACGGATGGACCCAATATGTGCAGCACAGTTTGTTGAGCCTTATCACTACTGGCAAGGGGCAGCCAAACAAAAGCACAGCGGCTCACACTATATATGAGGTTGCGGCCCGTTTCAACGAACTTGCGCGGGAAGAAAAATGGTTTGAAATCCAGGACGTTTTTTTTGCAAATAATGTAAAGAGCATAGAGCCTCCGGATTCGCCTTATTTTGGATATGCGGAAGGAAAATCTTCCGTTCGTAAAAAAGGTGAGGACTTTGTAAAACGAATAGAGGCGGTTCATGGAACCCATACAACTGAACCCGTTGTTGGCGGCAATCATTTTGCAGTAGGAAGAGAAATGGATATTACTGTGCAGGGATTGGGAAGAATACAAATGAACGAGGTAATGCTGTATGAAGTGAAGGACGGTCAGATTGTGTCAGAGCAATTCTTTTATTAAGAAAGCTTTTCTCAATATTGCATCCAGTGGATGATGGTCAAAAAAATTGGCAATGATACTCAAAAATTGTTGTATAAATTTTCTGTACGCCAGATGGCACAGTTTTACTGAGAAAACAAAAGACAGTGAATGCATTAAGTTTGGTGTCACTTTATGGGATTTCCATCCGATAGCTATCGGTTATATATCCCATAAAATACGAACGTCTGCTGGTAATAAATCATTTTAAAACAGCTTTTGAGAGAACGGTGAAGTATGTAAATTAAGCAGGTACACTGCTAATTTAATTTCTTTCTCTTTAAATGCAGATGCTGCAAAATTGAGTCTGCGGGCATTACCGTTTCAAAAATTTACCATTCAATAACTTCCCCATTACTTCTTCTTTCAGGTTCCTGCTGATGGGTATGTAGTGCCCGCTGATCTGAACACCATTGCCTTCAATACTGTCAACTTTTGAGGCAGACAAAATATACGATTTATGCACTTTGATAAACCGGTCGGCAGGAAGGTAGTCCTCCACTGATTTAAAAGTGAGGTAGGTGATGTATTTTTTATTTTTAGTATAGATATTCACATAATTTTGCTGACCCTCTACAAATAATACGTCCTCCAGGAATATCTTCACCAGTTTACTATCGGCTTTGATAAAAAAATAGCCGGATGATTCTGAGGCGGCTGTAACATTTCTTTCCCGCACTTCATAATATTCCTTCGCTTTCATCACTGCTTTCAAAAAACGGTCAAATGAAACCGGCTTCACCAGGTAATCAATTGCATTTACTTCAAACCCTTCCACCGCATGGTTTGGGTAGGCGGTGGTGAATATTACCGGCGGTGCATTTTTAATTGTTTTTATAAATTCCAGTCCGGTGATTTTTGGCATCTGTATATCCAGGAAAATTAATTGCACCTCTCCCCCGCCCAACAATTCCGTCGCCTGCAGGGGACCATCAAAATCGCCCAGCAGCTTCAGGAAATCTACATCCGCAATATATTCTTTCAGCCCTTTCCTCGCCAAAGGCTCATCGTCGATAATAATACTGTTGATGGTCATGTTGGTAAAAATTAAATTTTTATTTTTAAACCAATTTTAAATGAACCGTTATTATTTGTAATCTCCAGGTGATGTTTGCCGGGATATAGCAGCGCCAGTCTTTTTTGCACATTACCTAGTCCGATCCCACTGTGCTGTTCATTTTTTTTTGCAGCTTCTTCTTTGGTATTTTCCACTGCAAAACAAAATTCGCCATTTTTGAGGCTCATTTCAATTTTAATAAAATTCACGCTTTCCTTATAATGAGAAATATGTTTAAAGGCATTTTCAACAAATGGTACCAGCAGCAACGGCTCAATAAAAAAACCCTTTACTTCCGTTGAATGGTTGAAAGTAACTGCATAATGTTCATCCTTGCGCAACTTTTGCAGGTCTACATAATCATTCAGGTACCTGATCTCCTTTTCAACAGGAATCCTGTCATCATTCATTTCGTACAACTGGTACCTAAGCATATCTGAAAATTTACCCAGTGCATTTCTTGCATCCCGGTTATTTTTATCAATCAGGAAATAAACCGAGTTGAGCGAGTTGAATAAAAAATGCGGGTTGATCTGCGATTTTAAAAAATTGAGTTCGGCTTCGGCTTTTTCCTTTGCAATTTCGGCCATGCGCTGCTGTAGCTTTCCATAATCATTCATCAGCTTTATCGCCGCTCCGGCAATTACTAAAAAGAAATGAGGTATTACATTATCATATATCCTTCCCTTGAGGTTGCCCTCAAGGCTATACAACTCCGGGTTGTTCATTAATCTTCCCAGCAAATTCATTTTTGCAACACTGCTGGATACTACCAGCAATACAAAGGCGACCACAAACCAGGCATATCTTTTTTTATACAGCAATTTCGGGATCAATGCCCCATTGGTAACGTAAATCATTAAGGCCAGGTCAATTACCTTGATCGTTGTAACACGTAATGCCAACAGCGATGTTGAATAATCTTCATAGCGCAGAAAATACCAAATGCCAAATAATATCGCCCAAAAGAGCAGGTGATGGAATTTATACTTTAATAAAAAGTTTGGCCTTAGCATTTGCAAATTAAAAGTACAATTTTGTGCCGGTAAAAAACCTTACACTACGGGAAGCTTTTGGATGACGAACTGTAATTCAATTGATAATTGATAATTAATTCAGCTTTAAGACCTGACTTTGTTCTGGATTCTCCAGGCCTGCCGGCGGATGGTTAATGGCAACTTTCCATTTCATCAAGCCATTGACTCGCTTTGTGTAAAGAATTTGCAGACGGCTTTTTTTATGCGCAAAATTTGTATTCTAAAATTATTGATTTATGAAATCTTCCATCTTATTATTTGTTTTTGCTACATCCATCACATTCAATAGCTGTTCACAAACCAATGTAAAAAAACAGGAAAATAGAATAAATAAAAATACTATTGTGGGTGGTGGTTGCGAAGGCTGTGAAGCTATTTATGAAAGCCCGGTTCCATTTGAAAAACTTCAGCCGGTAGATACCCTGCCGGATTATTATGAGGCCGGGCCTAAGATTGGTATCAGTGGCATTGTGTACCAGTCGGATGGCCGCACACCGGCAAAAGATGTAGTGATCTATATTTATCATACCGATCAAAAAGGAAGGTATTCCACCAGGGGAACGGAGACTGGCTGGGGGAAACGGCATGGCCATATCCGTGGATGGGTAAAGACCGATCAGAATGGTTATTACGAATTTTATACATTGGTGCCTGCATCTTATCCAAACAGCAATAATCCAAAACATATTCATCCGGTTATTAAGGAAGCCGGTAAAAACGAATATTATATAGATGAATTTTTGTTTGACGATGATCCTTATTTAACTCCTGGAAAAAGAAATACGATTAATCCGAGAGGTGGCGATGGCATTTTGAAAACCTATACAAAAAACGGGATATTGCGGGCCACCAGGGATATCATTCTTGGATTGAATGTGCCGGGTTATCCCGTTGCCAAAAAAGCAGGCATTCAATCTGGATTGGCCGTGGGCAGCAACTGTCCGGCATTTGAACCCCTGCATCTTTCGGGTGCGGATAAGGGTAAAACAGCCTGCCCTATGTGCAAATATGGATTCGGGCAGGGGGTAATGATCTGGTTCAACCATGCCAATATTGACCAGATGAAAAGATTCGCTCAACAGTTGGAAAATGAAATGGCGCATCGCGGTGAAAGAAACTTCCGGGTATTTCTTATATACATGAATCCCTATTTTGACCGGAATGATGCCACGGGGCAAAAAATTTTACAGGGGAAAATACAAAAATGGTGCGAGGAACTAGGCCTTATAAAAGTTGCGATGGTTTGGGTTCCATCACCGGTAGATAAAAAAACCTGCGGCATATATAACATCAACCCGGAAGCAAAGAACACGGTGCTGGTGTATAAAAAAAGAACGATAGCAGCGAGGTGGGTTGATATTAATTATGATGACAATGCCTTACAACATATCATGAAAATAATGTGACAATTTACTAATATGCCAATTGATTTACCGATGGTTCTTTCCATTAACAATTGGTTAATTGGCCAATTGGTTTGATTGCTTTAGAAAAACGAAATTTCCCGCATTGGGATATTTAAATAAACATAAGCGGTGTAAACAAATATTCAATTATTTTGCAAAAAAATAATCAGATGAATATCACCACCATCATAGGATTAGCCGCAGCGTTTTGCACTACCACTTCCTTTTTGCCACAGGCAATAAAAACTATTCAAACAAAAAACACTTCGGGCATATCGCTGTCTATGTACTCCCTTTTTGCTTTCGGTACTTTGCTTTGGCTTATCTATGGGATAGCTGATAGCAACCTTCCTGTGGCTATCGCCAATGGGATCACCTTAATTTTTGCGGTGATTATACTAATTTATAAAATCAGGTATAAATAAAATGCCCTAAAACCGTGTTGATTTTAGTTAAGAGTTAAGAGTGAAGGGTTAATTCTCATCCAGCATTCCCGTTTTTAATTTCCATAAAAGAACTACTCTTTTACAATTTTACCATTCCTGTACAGGTACCTGTTTGTAATTACGCTCACCCCAATCTTTATGGTATAGCCTGTTCTTTCTAAATGGCTACTACACTATCACCGGCCGGCACTGATCTGACCTTCGGTACCAACTGGTGCCGATGGCAATATAACAGGTCGCGGCTTGTTCCTGCAGCGCCTGTTCCTATTTGCGCAATCTCCGCGCCAATAAAAGATCCGCATTGGTATGCAATAGCAGGGAGCACCACCGCGGCCCGGGCGACGATCCCATGAAAAACAAATGACCTTACCAAAATGATCTTTTTTAGAAGATGACAAAAAAAGACGATGCCCGTAAAAAAAAATTTACGGGCATCTCTTAATTTTTAAAATAAATGAAGGCTATTCTGCAATTACCTTTTCGGTTATCTTTTTATTACCCGGGCATGTAAACTTAAGCACGTAGATGCCCTTTGGAAGCCGCTGGTTTAGCTCTATTGCTTCTGCGCTGTTGCCTGCAGTATGCGCCACATCTTTTGCATAGATCACCTGCCCGATACTATTGACCAGGCTTACACCGTACCTGCCCCCAGGCATATTGATCATGCGGAAGCCGATGGTACCATTTATTATTAATTTAGTATTTACAACGATCTGCTCTTTGCCTTTGCCCATATTTACATTTACTACCGGGCTATAATTTATATCACCGTTCACACTCACCATTTTTATGCGGTAGTAGTTATTGTTCTCCTGAGCGTTTGCGTCTAGCCAGTCGTATCTTCCATGGTTATTGGTGTTGACTGATACTGTAGCAAATCTTGTAAAGGCGGCCCCATCAACTGATCTTTCAACCTCGTAATGCTTTAAGCCGGGTTCATTTTCTACTTTCCACTCAACCATGATATCGTCGCCCTGCTTCGAGGCTTTTATGGAGTTTAATATTACAGCTAATGTAGACAATGGTTTAAATACTACCCGGAACCTGTTTGCTGCAAACGATGCGGCGATCCCTGTAACTGTAAAGTTAATAGTAGTGGCTCCGCTTAGGCTTACAGGTGTGCTGGTATGCAAATAATTATCTTCCAAAAATGCGTTTAAAGACGTGTTGTCAAAGCCATTAGCGCCGAATTCAAAGTTGTAACTCTTTTGCTTCATTTGTATCATGTTGTAATAAACAGTATCTGCAAAAATAACCGGCTGCCTTCTTTCAACGGTCAATAGCTTATTATCTCTCAGAGTCGAGAAACTCTCTGCCAGGTTGGGCAATTTTACAGCATCCATTTCATCAACGGCGTTTGAGTACATGTTACCATAACTGTTTAGCACCCCATCAACTATGGATATTGTTGCATCTGCATTTATTGAGTAAAGACTTGTCACCAGCTTTGCAACACCGGTTACATTCTGCGGACGATATACATTATCGCTTCCGGCATTTATTTTATCTGATTCTTTTATGACTAAAGTTCCGTTGGTTACCCCATCATATGACTTGGCAAGAAATGCCGAGCCCGATTGCAAATACTGGCTGACCGGACTAACACCGGCAGGAGTAATATCATATGAACCTGCACCGTCCCAGCTAATATTTACACCGCCCCCTACTCCGTTGCTGCCCGTTATCTTTGGATCCCATACCCAAAAATTATCCTGGATATTTGTTGAATTTGATTTGGCAACCTGGCTGAAATTTATTGGTGAGGCGTAGGGATTACCCATCACGGTAAAGCCTGTGGCTGCTACCGTGTAATTCTGGTCTCCCATTCTTACATTTCCCGTTGATCTTAAAACGGTATTGGTAGCGATGGCGGATGTTCCCTGCGACAGGTTAACACTCCTGTCTCCTCTCACAAATAACATATAGGCAGGGTAAGCTGTCAGGGAAATGTTAGTGCTGGATAAAATATCCCATTTGGCTGCAGCAACGTTAAATCCCTTTATTGACGGATTATTGTTGATACCAACATCAAACCCCCAGGCAGATGAATTACCCAATGTGATATGTGTGCCATATCCCGGCGCGGGATTGATGTTGCCCGAATAATTTAGCGTGGTGTTATTTACGCCTTCCTGCCATGCCTCCCGGATAGTTTGTGAACCTGCCACAGTTACAGGCGCTGCTATTAACCGCCATGCACGGAGCGCAGGAATATACCGCTCAACGGTTACTTTACCTGCTATATAATTATCGGTGCCGCTACTGATACTGGCTGTTCCTGATGTATCGCTTTTTAATACCAGGTTGTCATTGGTGGTTAAAACGCCCTGCATGGGCTTATATATTCCACGCAGTGTTACTTTATTACCTGCACCCGCTGCAATTATTGCCCCTGTTGCATTATTCAGTGTGAGGTTTTTCACAAACATTAATCCCGATAAAACCTGGGGTGTTGTGCCACCCAGTGTTATACTCCCAATAGTAGCATCCATTGTACCATTGCTTCTTATATTTCCAAATACAATGAGTGAATGAATACCGGTTTTAACAGTCATGTTATTGCTTAATATGATCGTATCGCAGGCCGCATCTGCAAATAATTCGGGTTGGTTAACCTGGGGATAAATTACGGCATCCAAACCTGCCGCCGGAGAAAACCGATAACTCCAATTGGCGCTATCAGCCCAATCCGTATTTTTTGCACCGCTCCAGGTTGGCATTAGAACAACTGCTCCGACGTTTACATCATCCTGCCGGTCAAAAATTTGTGAATACACTTTATTATAATCATCGGTGGAAAAACTGGTAGCACGTTTTAATTGCCCGTTTACATAAAATTTATTGTACCTGGCAAAAATATCCCTTGTCCAAAAGCCCGTTGTACTACCAACCTGGGTTCCTCCATATTCGGGATATAAATCCAGGAATGGCTGAAGTAAAGTATTATATCCACTTAGGTTGCTCACACTAACGAACGTAGGGATATTGGCATTAAAAATATTTTCATTTCCCAATTCCCCAATTATATAGTTGCCGCCTACATAATTATTAGGAGCGCGTTGATCGAAATTCAGGAACTCAAGCGCATTTCCCGTTGTGAGCCCGGATATTGCACTTAAATTATTACTGGTAAGTTTAATATCAATTGTCTCTAATGTTGCCGGTACCGATGATTGCCTCAGCTTGGTATTAATGCTTATTAAGCGAAAATTATCATACGCAGCAGTAATATCATTGGAATCTAAAATAACATTTCTTGTATTTTCAAATGATATGGCCCATTTCTGATTGATGAATTGATTCTTTGAAAATTTGATGACCCTGGTGGGAG
>JBDTVX010000215.1:0-10253 GCA_040007015.1 Ferruginibacter sp.
GTGAACTGGTGAATAGTAAGCCATTTGGCCGCGCTGGAAGAACTTTTTGCGCCCCATTTTCTATGTGGCGGAATTTTATGGTTCAAAATATAAATATCCTGGATGCCTACTGCATCACAGGTACGCATAACCGCAGCGATATTATGCGGATCAAATACATTTTCCAATACTACTGTAAGATCCGGCTGCCTTTTATTTAAAACAGCAGTAAGCCGGTCACTTCTTTCGGGGGTCATATTAATCGTATAAACAGTAAAAATAAGGAATTTGAAATTTGAGCAGTATTAATGGAAACAAAATCATGGTCAATCATCAATCGTCAAAAATCCCTTTCATCAAAATATTTATCCATTACCCAAATCATTTCTTATTTTTAAAATAAATTATTAATTAAATGAAACGTCTTATTGCTTTATTTATTGGAGGAAGCTTTTTGGTTGCATGTAATAACACTGCCACCAATACAAAAAAAGCTGATGTGCTTGCAGTTAATTTAGACACCACCGTAAAGCCGGGGAATGATATTTTTATGTATGCCAATGGCGGATGGATAAAAGAGAATCCTATTCCGGGTGAAGAAAGTCAATGGGGCATTGGCAACCTGGTGATTGAAGAAAATACAAGACGACTGAGGGAAATCAGTGAAAGCGCCGTAAAAGAAAATGCAGCCAAAGGAACTGCATCGCAAAAGATTGGAGACTTCTGGCAAACCGCGATGGATACTGTTGCCATTGAAAAAGAAGGAATAAATCCGCTGCAG
Organism: Ferruginibacter sp.; assembly: GCA_040007015.1. Lineage (GTDB taxonomy): Bacteria > Bacteroidota > Bacteroidia > Chitinophagales > Chitinophagaceae > Ferruginibacter. The sequence continues at coordinate 761 of JBDTVX010000215.1, forward strand.
CCTTACCTGGACAAGATCGTTGCAATTACTGATTCAAAATCCCTGCAAACTACATTAGCAGAACTTGATCAAATAGGAGTAGAAGGGCTGATCGAATTTGGAGTTGGGCAGGATGAAAAAAACAGCGACCTGAATGCACTTCATATGCGGCAAACGGGGATTGGTTTACCTGAAAGGGAATACTATTTTAAAACAGATTCTTCCACAATAAATATCCGGTCGGCCTACCTCAAAAATATTGTCAATACTTTAACGATGATTGGTGATGACAGCGCCAAAGCCAAAGAAGCCGCTGCCAATATTTTAGCAGTAGAAACAAAACTGGCTAAGGTACACCGTAAGCTGGAAGACCTGAGAGATCCCTATGCCAATTATAATAAAATGGCCATTGGTGATCTTTCCAAACTTTCTCCGCTGGTTAACTGGTCCGGTTATATGCGGGTAAACGGTATCGGTAAAACGGATTCGGTAATTGTGGGCCAGCCTGAATATTATAAAGAAATAAATAATGTACTGCAAAGCACCCCAATGGATACCTGGAAAAACATGCTGCGTTACCGCCTGGTAAAAAGATTTGCGGAAGCATTACCGGATAAGTTTGGAAAAGAAGTGTTTGAGTTCACTAAATTATTTACCGGTGCAAAAGAACGAAAACCGCGCTGGAAAAGAGTTATAAGAGCAGAAGAAAATGCGATGGGCGAAGTGCTTGGACAACTCTATGTAAAGGAATTCTTTAATGAAAAAGCAAAGAAGCGTTATGAAGATATGGTGGAAGCTGTGAAGGTTGCATACAGTGAAAGAATAAAAAAGCTTACCTGGATGAGTGACAGCACCAAACAAAAAGCGCTGGTAAAATTAGCCTCCGTAAAAAAGAAAGTAGGTTACCCTGATAAATGGAAGGACTTCTCCGCTATGGAAATAGGCAAAGAAAGTTATTTGCAAAATGTTATCAATGCTACCAAATGGTGGCATCATTATGAAATGAATAAGTTAGGTAAACCTGTAGACAGGGACGACTGGGACATGACCCCGCAAACCTACAATGCATATTATAACCCGAGCAATAACGAGATTGTTTTACCGGCCGGCATTTTTACCGTGCCAGGGTATAAAGATGAAGAACTGGATGATGCTACTGTATACGGTTATGGCGGGGCAAGTACTATTGGCCATGAAATTACACATGGTTTTGATGATGAGGGCCGGCAGTTTGATGAAAAAGGAAACCTGAAAAGCTGGTGGACAAAAAATGATGAGGCGGAATTTAATAAACGGGCGGAAGTAATGGTTAAACAATTCAACAGGTTCGAGCCATTGCCAGGCAGCCATATTAATGGTAAAGCTACGCTGGGCGAAAATATAGCCGACCTTGGTGGCATACTCATTGGACTGGATGCTTTTAAGCAAACAGAGCAATATAAAAAGAATGAAAAGATCGCGGGACTTACACCGCTGCAACGATATTTCCTGGGGTATGCATTGGGATGGATGAGTTATCCTACAAATTCATCCTTGAAAAATCAATTAATGATCGATGTGCATTCACCGGCTCAATACAGGGTAAACGGCCCCTTCGTGAACGTGCCGGAATTTTACACCGCTTTTGGCATCTTGCCTGGGGATAAAATATATACAGCCGATAGTTTAAGGGTGAATATCTGGTAGGTATTAGTGATATTAACCGGTGAGGCGCTTCTAAAGGGGTGCCTCACCGGTTAATATCAACATTATTTTGAAAATACCGAATAATATAAAATGTAATGAGGACCGTACTAAAAAAAGAAGAGAAGATTTTACTGATCACAAGACAGCACTGGATCAGGCTGGTGCTGCCTGTATTTGTATGGATCGTAGCTGCTACACTTTTAATATGGTTAATGGACACCACCGGCTTTATCATAACGCTGGTAGTTGCAATCTATCCGCTCTATGAATACCTTAATTATAAAAGCAATTTATGGTGTGTAACCAACATGAGGGTGGTAGATGAAACCGGTTTTTTCAGCCGTCACTCAAAAGAAAGTCCGCTCGACAAAATAAACAATGTAGAATACGATCAAAGTATCTGGGGCAGGATTTTTGGCTTTGGAGATGTGGATATACAAACTGCGGCGGAAATGGGCGAAACCACCTACGAACTCATTCATCACCCTAAATTATTAAAAGATACTATTACCCATGCACAGGAAGAATATAAAAAAACACAGATCAGCAACCAGGCGGCAGAGTTGGCAAAAGCTATAGCAGCAGCCAACAAATCTTCTATGTACACCCAGCAAATGATCGCGGATGAATTGAATAAATTATTTGAATTGTTGCAGAAAGGTGCAATCACGCAGGAAGAATATATTGTGCAAAAACGTAGGTTGATGTTGTAGGGGCCGGGCTTGCCCCCGCCCGTTGCCATGCACATGAGCAACACATTCGTGACAAGATATTAGGATATCCATATTACGACAACCCTATCTATTATGAAATCCGCGTTATGACAACCGCGTTTTGGGCACCCGCTAGGGGTGCCCCTACATGTCAACACAATTTAATCAGGATGGGTATTTTTTATTTTGCCGGTGCCTGCTAATCAACACCTCCTGTATTTCACTCAATGTATGCCCCTTTGCCTGTAACAATATTAAATAATGAAACAACAGATCCGCGGCCTCATTTTTGAAAAGTTCTTCGTTATTATCTTTTGCTTCAATTACTAATTCCACGGCTTCCTCGCCCACTTTTTGAGCAATTTTATTAATGCCTTTTTCAAACAGAGAACTGGTATAGGATTTTTCAGAAGGATTGTTTTTCCTTTCCTTAATTATTTCTTCCAGCTGAAACAAAAAATTATCACAGGTATTTTTTTCATCCCAGCAGGTATCCGCGCCGGTATGGCAGACCGGCCCAACAGGATTTACTTTTATCAGCAATGTATCATTATCACAATCTGCTTTGATCTCTTTTAATAAAAGAAAATTGCCGCTCTCCTCCCCTTTTGTCCACAACCTGTTTTTACTCCTGCTGAAAAAAGTTACTTTCTGCAGTTCTTCTGTTTTGGCGAGTGCTTCTTCATTCATAAAACCCAGCATTAATACTTTCCCGGTAATACCATCCTGTATGATTGCAGGTACAAGACCATCTGCATACTTGCTGAATTCAACTTTCATATTTCATTGTATTTGCTGTTTGTATATTATTTCTTTCTGATAAATCCATTAGTTCTTTTGTCTTCGCTTCATTCTTTCCCTTTTTTTATCATTACACTTCGCCTGTTCTTTTTCATTTGAACAAAAATTAAAAATGGCAATATCGCCACCAGAAATAAAAGACACGTATATATTCATAATCGTACTCTTATCTTTTGCTCCGATAAGTATTTTTTTAAAGCTCCTATTTCAATCTCTTTATAATGAAAAATACTCGCCGCCAGGGCAGCGTCTGCCGTTCCTTTTTCAAATACTTCTTTAAAGTGTTGCATAGTTCCGGCGCCACCGGATGCGATCACAGGAACTGGTAATGCACCGGAGAGCTTTGCGGTAATATCCAAAGCAAAACCGTTTTTGGTTCCATCGTTATTCATCGAGGTTAGCAATATTTCCCCGGCGCCAGCTGTAACTGCTTTGACTGCCCATTCTGTTGTTTTCGTTTCAGTTTTTGTTCTTCCTCCGTCCAGGTATACATACCATTCCCCATCCGCTTCCTTTTTTGTATCAATAGCCAATACTACGCACTGGCTTCCGAATTCATTACTCAATTGTTTTATTAATGATGGATTTTTAAACGCAGCGGTATTTACAGAAACCTTATCAGCGCCATTTTGCAGCAGAACAGCTACATCTTCCACGGTACTTATCCCGCCACCTACGGTAAAGGGTATATTGATATTGGCGGCAATACGTTTTACCAGTTCAACCAGCGTTTTTCTTTTTTCGATCGTTGCTGTAATATCTAAAAAAACCAATTCATCAGCGCCTTTCTTAGAATATAATAATGCCAGTTCCACAGGGTCGCCGGCATCCCTGATGTCTTCAAAATTGATGCCTTTAACTGTTCTGCCATCTTTAATATCAAGGCAGGGAATGATTCGTTTGGTAAGGCCGTGGCCCATTGCAGCTAAAGGTAAGCATTGAAACGATGCTGTATTTATTGAGTTATTATTCATTTTTTGCATTAACGATTATCCATTGACGTTTTACGGTTCAACTTACTGGTCAGGTGAAATATTTGTATGCTTCAGAATGCTCTTTCAGAGGATTTAAAGGCACTTTCCCTTCATAGATCGCCTTCCCTATTATGGCGCCTTTGCATCCTATCTCTTTCAGTAATATGAGGTCGTCGATATTACTTACACCACCACTCGCAATTAATTTCACTTCAGGATGTTCGGCTATTATTTTTTTGTACAAATCAGGAGAAGGGCCTTTCATGGCACCATCCTTTGATATGTCTGTACAGAAAATATTGGTAACCCCCAGGCTGAGTATCTTGCCAATAAAGTCAAAAATATTTACACCGCCATCTTCGAGCCAGCCACTGATTTTTATTTTACCATTCAAAACATCTGCCCCCACCAGGAATTTATCCGTCCCGAATTCCATCAGCCATTCTTCCAGTAACTCAGGATGCTTAACAGCCTGGCTGCCTATTGTAACGATGGCTGCGCCTGCATTGAATATATTGCCTACATCTGTGATGGTTTTAACGCCACCTCCAAAGTCGATCGCTAACGCCGTTGCGGCCGCGATATTTTCCAATACTTTCAAATTTATTATCCTGCCGGCCTTTGCCCCGTCCAGGTCAACAATATGCAACCTTTTTATCCCGGCTCCTTCAAACTGTTTTGCTACTTCAACAGGGTCTTCGCTGTATACTACCTGTTGTGTGTAATCGCCCCTGGTAAGGCGAACACATTTTCCGTTAATAACGTCGATGGCCGGGATGATGATCATGATATGCTGATAAAGTTTTTCAAAATTGTTTCTCCTACGATACCTGATTTTTCAGGGTGAAACTGTACTGCATAGAAATTGTTTTTTTCAAGTGCGGCACTGTAAGGTAATATATAGTCAGTAGTTGCAATTGTTTCATCTCCCTGTGCCGCAAAATAACTGTGAACGGTATACACAAATGCATCACCGTGTAGCCCGTTAAATAATACAGATTTATAATCATAAATATTATTCCAGCCAATCTGGGGTATCTTATGGCAGCCATCCGGCAATGTTGGAAATAATTTTACCTGCCCGTCAAATATATGCAGGCAATCGGTATCCCCTTCTTCGGAATGCCTGCACATCAACTGAAGCCCGAGGCAAATACCCAATACCGGTTGTTGCAAAGAAACGATCAGCTTATCCAATTCCCTTTCTCTTAAATACTGCATGGCCGAATGGGCGTGTCCAACACCCGGAAAGATCACTTTATCCGCAGTTTGTATTAAATCCGGCTCATCTGTTACAACAGAGGCCACGCCTATACGCTGTAAAGCATATTGCACACTTTGCACGTTACCCGCATTGTATTTTATAATTGCTATCATGGTTGGTCGTTGGTCGTTCGGTAAGAGTTACGGGGTTAGCAGTTGTTTGTTGATCGTTGGTCGTTAAGAGTTTTGGGTTAAGAGTTGTTTGTCGTTTGTTGTTTGTTACCTGTTTATTTTTGTTGATTGGTAGTTAATGACTGGTGGTTATTAAAATTATGGAACAGTAGTTAGTCGCCAACAAAACACTCATAACCTGTAACTCATAACCCCTAAGTCCTAATCCTCAACCCTCAACCGTTTTACAATACTCCCTTCGTACTCGGTAAAGCATTATTGCTGATATCTTTTTTCACTGCCATTTTAATTGCTTTTGCAAACGCCTTAAAAATGGATTCAATTTTATGATGTTCATTATCACCTTCCGCTTTTATATTCAAATTACATTTTGCCGCATCGCTGAAAGATTTAAAGAAATGAAAAAACATTTCTGCAGGCATTTCTCCAATTTTTTCCCGTTTAAATTCAGCATCCCAAACGATCCAGTTCCGTCCGCCAAAATCAATCGCAACCTGCGCCAGGCAATCATCCATCGGCAATAAAAACCCATAGCGTTCTATGCCTCTTTTATCTCCCAAAGCCTTTATAATAGCCTCCCCCAATGCAATGCCCGTATCTTCTATCGTATGATGTTCATCAATATGCAGATCCCCCAGGCATTCAATCGAAAGATCAATATTTCCATGGCGCGCTACCTGGTCGAGCATGTGATCAAAGAAAGCCAGCCCTGTTTTAATATTCGCTTTACCGGTTCCGTCCAGGTTTACTGTTACCTTTATTTTTGTTTCGTTTGTATTTCGCCCGTGTACAACTATCCGGGGCGGCAATTTTAAATATTCATAAATGTCTTTCCAATGAGGCGATTCTAATACGATCACTTCTTTTCTTAATTCATCAGCCGTATTGTTAATTTCTGCAGCGCCTAAACCGGTGCCATTATTTAACCAGCAACCTTTACAACCCATATTTTTTGCCAATTGCATATCCGTAATCCTGTCGCCAATTACAAATGAATTAGCAAGATCATAACCGGGATTATTCAAATATTTTACAAGCATTCCTGTGCCGGGCTTACGGGTGGGTGCATGGTCCTTTGCAAATGTTTTGTCGATACACACTTCACTAAAATGAATTTCCTCATTTGCCAGGCTCTTCAATACAAAATTATGAACCGGCCAGAATGTGTTTTCAGGAAAAGAAGGGGTACCTAATCCATCCTGGTTGGTCACCATTACCATTTCATAATTAAGTTCCGTGGCTATCTTTCGCAAATAGTAAAACATGCCGGGATAAAATTCCAGTTTTTCAAAAGAATCCAGCTGATAGGTTGGCGGAGCCTCTTTTATCAAAACCCCATCCCGGTCAATGAATAATATTTTACATCGCTGCCTACCTTGAACAGGATCTGATACCGGCCAATTTTTTGTTTCAACATCATCAATCATACGCCTTAATTATATTTAATAATTGTAAATTTTCTTCCGGGGTGCCAATGGTTATTCTAAGGCAATTTCCACATAACACTTCCCTGCTGCGGTTTCGCACCACGATCTCATTATTTGCCAGGTATTGGTATAAGGAATCGGCATCGTTTACTTTTACCAGTATGAAATTAGCATCGCTCGGATATATCTTTTCTACAAAATTGAATTTCTGCAATTTGCTGATAAGATAACTCTTTTGCGAAACTACTTCCCTGATCCAGTTATTTACCTGCTCGGTATGCTGCAATGCTTCCAAAGCCAGTTCCTGGGATGCTTCATTTATATTATAAGGAGGCTTTACTTTGTTGTACAGATTAATGATATCCACTGAAGCGTAACAAAGGCCCAGGCGCAGTGCTGCAAGCCCCCAGGCCTTTGACAATGTTTGCATAACAACCAGGTTAGGATATTCTGTGAGCTCAGGTATAAATGTTTTTTGTTTTGAGTAATTGATATAGGCCTCATCAATTAAAATAATCCCGGGAAAATTATTCAATAGTACTTCCACATCATGCCGGTTCATATTATTACCGGTTGGATTATTGGGAGAACAGATGAATAACAATTTTGTATTATCATCCACCGCATCGAGTATCCCCTCCACGTTCAACTGAAAATCCGGAGTTAGATTTACTTTCTTTATACTTACATTATTGATATTGGCGCTTACTTCATACATGCCATAGGTAGGCGGGCATATGATCACGTTATCTTTAACCGGATCGCAAAAAATCCGGTAAGCGATATCGATTACTTCATCGCTTCCGTTTCCTATCAATATATTTTCCGGAGGCACCCCTTTAATTTTAGAAATCGCAAATTTCAATTGCCATTGCAGGGGATCCGGGTAACGGTTAAAATTATCTTCTAACGGTGAGCCATATGCGTTTTCATTTGCATCCAGTAAAACGGAAGCCTTGCCGGTAAATTCGTGACGTGCGGTTGAGTAGGGCAACAGGTTTCTGATGTTTTCACGTACTAAAGAATGCACATCCGCCGGCCCTTCCCTGGATGGCATTTTGGAAGATACTTTATTATATTCGGTGTCACTCATATTATTTTTTTATTTCTATTCTAAAAGAAAACAGGCTAATTTATCTCTCCGGTCAAAGTAGTGGAGGTTTGATTGCTGATGCTTTCTAACCTCACCCTTACGGCATTTTTATGCCCATCCAGGCCTTCCGCTGAGGCCATTATTTCCACGGCATTTCCAATATGCTGAATCCCTTCTTTAGCCAGGTGCTGAAAAGTGATCTTTTTTACAAAGCTATCCAAAGATACGCCACTGTAGGCTTTTGCATAACCATTCGTTGGCAGGGTATGATTAGTACCTGTGCCGTAATCGCCTGCACTTTCAGGGGCGTAATGACCCAAAAATACACTTCCCGCATTTACTATTTTCCCGGATAATGACAGGGCATTATCAGATGCAATGATCAAATGTTCGGCTGCGTATTCGTTCAATAAATCAAATGCCCTGTCTGTATTTTCCATTACTATGAAGCGGCTGTTTTCCAATGCACCGCCAGCAATTTTATTTCTAGAAAGCATTGGAAGCTGGCGCCCGATCTCTTTTTTTACATTGTCAGCTACCAAAGGGGAACTTGCCACTAAAACCACCTGGCTATCGATCCCGTGCTCCGCCTGGCTCAGCAGATCTGCAGCCACGAAAACAGGGTTACTGGTTTCATCTGCATACACTGCCACCTCGCTTGGACCTGCAGGCATATCAATTGCCATTCCCTCTTTATTCACGAGTTGTTTTGCACAGGTAACATACTGGTTACCGGGCCCGAATATTTTATATACCCTTTGAATGGTGGAGGTGCCATATGCCATTGCAGCTATAGCCTGCGCACCCCCGATCTTATAAATATTTTTTAGTCCTGTTAATTGGGCAACATACAAAATAACGGGGTTTACTTTTCCATTTTTGTCACATGGGGTACAAACCATTATTTCTTTGCAGCCCGCCAGCACCGCAGGTATTGCCAACATCAGCAAAGTAGAGAACAAGGGTGCGGTGCCACCCGGGATATACAATCCAACTTTCTGTATGGCAATAGATTTTCTCCAACATATAACACCTTGTGTCGTTTCAATCTGTACTACTTCCTGTGCCTGCGAAAGGTGAAATTTTTCTATGTTATTTTTTGCAACCTGGATAGCCGCTTTCAACTCATCGCTGACCATTGATACAGCTTCCTTTATTTCCGCCTCACTCACCTCCAGTTCATCCAGCTCAGCTTTATCAAACTGTGCCGCATATTTTTTAACCGCTTCGTCTCCATTCAATTTTACATCCGCTAAAATAGCAGCTATCTTGTCTTCCAATGCTTTGCTGTCGAAGGCAGGGCGTTGCAATATGCCACTCCAGGCTTTTTCTTCGGGGTTTATAAATATTTTTTCCATACTGTTTTTTCATTCATCCATGGGTTTCACCCGTGGTTATTCACATTCAACCCCTTTCGGGGTTTGT
>JBDTVX010000216.1:0-10202 GCA_040007015.1 Ferruginibacter sp.
GACGGCAAAGGTAGCTATTCTCATTTAAAAACGAAAATTAATAATTATATTTTTTTAGATGCTGGTGGTATCCACATCAAACCCGTTTAAAAATGTACTTCACAATTACAGGAAAATCACTTTTTCCGAAATTTTTAACCCAATTCACGCAACACGCTTTAGTATCTGAATATCGGTATCCAGCATTTAAACCTTATATAACCACCCATAAATATCTGGCTCCTGGCCATACCTGATGGCATCCATCCTGCGTTTTATTTCGGGTGCAATATTCCATTTTTCAACATCGAAATTCATAACATCATCCTTATACTTTAATTCTTTGATCAAAGAGATCGTGGCGGCCGTACCTGTTCCAAAAACTTCATTTAAGGTACCGGCCTTATATGCGTCCATAATTTCATTAATGCTTAAGGCTCTTTCTTCAACCCCGTACCCCAATTCCCTTAACAATACAATGGCGCTGTCACGGGTAACGCCTTCTAAAATAGTACCTGTTTCCAACCCCGGCGTAATGGCAGTATTTCCGATGATAAAAAACACATTCATGGTGCCACATTCCTGTACATATTTATGCTCAAAAGCGTCCATCCATAATACCTGGTCGTATCCTTTTTTATTTGCCTCCGCGGAAGCCAGTAAAGCGCCGGCATAATTTCCCGCGGCCTTGGCAAAGCCATACCCACCCTCTACTGCACGTACATATTTTTCTTCCACATAAATACGCATGGGATCGGCATAATATGGTCCCGTTGGACTTAAAATGATCAGGAATTTATATTTGCGGCTCGGCCTCACCCCAATTGCCTCATCGCTGGCAAACATAAATGGGCGGATGTACAAGGCATGATCTTCCAAAGCGGGAATCCAGTCCCGGTCGATATCGATCAATAAACGCATTCCCTCCATAAATATCTCTTCCGAAACCGCCGGCATCTGCATTCTTTCGGCAGAAATATTAAATCGTTTAAAATTATCGTAAGGTCTGAAAATCTGGGGATTACCCGCCACATCCTTGTAGGCCTTTATTCCCTCAAAAATTGCCTGGCCATAATGTAACGCCGCCAATGAAGGATCCAGTTGCAGTGGTTGATAGGGTAATATGCGCGGGGTTTTCCATTCGCCGTTTTCATAATCCACTTCCAGCATATGATCGGTAAAGTGTTTTCCAAATGGAATATTTTCTAAACTGATTTCTTTTAATTTACTTCGCTCTACTTTAGTGATATTAAAATCGTCTACTGCTGTCATAATCCTTAATTTTACTGCAAAGAAACAAAAAAAACCACAGAGTAAAGTGCCGTTCCATGAGTTTAGATAATATTCAACTTCCGCCAATTGTTTTACAGCAACTATTTAAACATTCTCTGATTGATTTAAAAAATGAACAAGATCGGGAAGAAAAAACAGCGTCAGCAATTTTTACCACGTTAGGAAATAATCGCAGGCAAATTTGCATCCTGGTCGATAGTGATCAAACATTGTACCTGCCGGATGACGAATTGAATTTTTTACTGGGCATTTTAGCAGCGTGTAATTTAACGATGGAAGATGTTGCCATTTTAAATTTCAAAAAGAATACATCAGTTACGTATAAAACGCTCACCAAAGAATTGAAATCCGAAAAAATATTTTTATTCGGTGTAAATCCTGCCCAAATCGAATTACCATTGGATTTCCCCCATTACCAGATTCAACAGTACAATAATCAAACCTATATAACTGCACCGTCGTTATTGCATTTGCAGGATGATAAGGAGGAGAAGACCAAACTCTGGGGCTGCCTGAAACAAATTTTTGGGATATGATAGGGTGGGTGTTGGATGCAAGATACCAGATCCTGGTTGTCTTGCCGGATACAGGGTGCTGGATATTTAAAAATGATTCCTGAACTTACCATATATTTTTTATGGACACACTTATTTTTGCCACTAACAACCAGCATAAAGTTGATGAAATAAGACAGGTATTGGGAAATCTGTTTGATATTATTACCTTAAAAGAAGCAGGCATTGACATCGATATTCCTGAGCCGCATGATACATTGGAGGCAAACGCCTCCCAAAAATCAATGGCCATTTATAAGCTTACCGGAAAAAATTGCTTTGGCGAAGATACGGGACTGGAAGTAACAGCTTTAAATGGCGAACCCGGTGTAAAAAGCGCACGTTATGCGGGAGAGAGCAGGTTATTTAAGGCGAATATTGAAAAGCTGCTTCAAAATATGGGCACAACGGAAAACAGGCAAGCACGGTTTAGAACAATCATTTCACTGATATTGGATAAAAAGGAATTTCAATTTGAAGGTATTTGCGAGGGGGAAATAATATGGGAGGAAAGAGGTCAGAATGGTTTTGGCTATGATCCTGTTTTTGTACCGGCCGGAAGCAAACTGACTTTTGCGGAAATGAATACAGAGGAGAAAAATGCTTACAGCCATCGCAAAAAAGCAATGGATAAATTGATTTTATTTTTACATTCGAATAAATAATTTAACCCGCCGCCAGGCGCTGTTTATAATGAAATTTTCGCTACTTATGTTGCGGTTGAAAAAGCAGTAAACGGTAAAACGATAATGGCAAGAATAAAAATTAACATCCCGGGAAATAGCATTGCAGTAATATATACAAGGGTCCGCATCAGTGATATCAATTATGGAAACCATGTGGGTAATGATGCCTTCGTTTCATTTATACACGAGGCTCGTTTTCGCTGGCTGCACCAAAATAATTTTACGGAGCTGGAAATTGACGGAACGGGGCTGATCATGAGCGACCTGGCGGTTGAATTTAAAAATGAATCCTTTTATGGAGAAAAAATTTCCATTACGATCAGTACCGGGGAAATTTCAAAAGTAAGTTTTGATTTATATTACCGGTTAACTACGGAAAGAAACAATGAAACCATTTTATTGGCCAAAGCCAAAACAGGAATGGTTTGTTATGATTATCAAAACAAAAAAGTGGCGGCTGTTCCGGCTGTGTTAAAGAAAATGTTACACCCCTTTTGAAAAAAATTAAAAATTGAAAATTGAAAATGTTTTAAATTCTCAAAGCTTTTAATCAATTATATAATTCCAGGATGTTGAGATTACGGGATAGTTTATAAATTATTCATATCTCCGTGTATCAATTCAAAATTAAAAGTTGTGAATTATAACGAATTCTTAATTTAAAATTAATCGCAAAGAAATTGGAGTATAATTCCTAACCGCATTGAAGAAATTTTTCATTCTTAATTCTTAATTCTTCAAAACTTCTCAACTATTCCAGATCTTCCAGCTTGCTTCTGCCTGTATCAACAACATATCATACCCGTTTTGAACGATGGTCCCTTTTTCTTCTCCTTTTTGTAAAAATAAAGTTTTGGCAGGTTTATATACCAGGTCATATAAGTAATGTTCCGTTGTAAGCAAATGGTAAGGGATTTCGGGGGATATGTTTTCATTGGGGTACATCCCTACAGGTGTGCAATTAATAATAACTTTGTATTCATTAAATATTTTTTGGTCAATATTGTTATAACGAATGAATCCATCTTTCAGTATTTCATTTCTTGTAACCACCAAAAAATCAATGCCTAACCTCTTAAGCACGTACTGCACCGCTTTTGATGCCCCACCCGCACCCAGTACCAGGGCCTTTGTATGGATTGGTTGTAACTGCCTGCTAAATGATTGCTCAAACCCGGTGATGTCGGTATTAAAAGCTATGAGCTTATTCCCGGTAATTTTTATACTATTGGTGGCCCCGATATATTTTACTTCTTCTGATAACTCGTCTACAAATTGAAGTACCTGCTCTTTATAAGGTATGGTAACTCCCAATCCCTTTAAAAGGGGGTTAGCGCCAATCAAACCGCTGAATTCGTTTATTGACTTTATTGGAAAGGCTTCAAAAAAACAATCTGTTAAACCCTCGCGTTCAAATTTTTCCGTAAAATATTGCTTTGAAAAAGAATGGCCCAAAGGGTAGCCAATTAAACCATATACTTTCATTATACCAATTCTTTATTAAGATATAACTCAAAGGTATCGCCTCTTAAACCGATACGCATTGTCTCTAATGGGATCACTTCGGTAGGTGCAATATTACCCAGGTTTACATTGCAGCCAATTAGTTCTAAAAAGTAAAGCTGCTGGGCCTTCTGCGGAGCCTCCCATAATATTTTCTCCTCTGGTATTTGCGTAAGTATTTCCTGCACCAATCCTTCCCTAACCTCCCCGGTACCACGATAGATGCCTACATTTCCGGCCTCCCGGGCTTCTGCAATTACATAGGTAGCGCCCGCTTCCAACTCTGCCCGCATCAACTCGATCCACTTATAGGGTGGAATAATATGCGCGGCATCTTTGCTTCCAACCTCACTTAAAACGATCCCGTATTTTGTTAATTTTTCTATGTAGCCGCATTTTTCGGCATGGGGAATAGTGATGGATCCGTCACTTACTTCCATATAGCTGATGCCAAATTCTTTACATACATCTATATAATCCTGGAATTGATTTCTAACTAAAAAAGCTTCAAATAAAGTGCCCCCAAAATAAACAGGAATATCGTAAGCCCTGTATATTTCCAATTTTTCCTTTAAATTGGGAGTAACATATGCAGTTCCAAAACCCAGTTTCACAATATCTACATGAGGATATGACACACTCATAAAATTTTTTGTTTCTGCTACGCTTAATCCTTTATCCATTACCATCGTAATGCCTCGTTCGCGTGGCTTTACATTACGTTCTGGTATTTGCGTTAAATTAAAATTCATGTTGGTTTTTTGATAATGGCGCAAAGATAACCAATGAGTACTAAAATTGCAGGCGAAAGGAAAAAGTGAATTTAGAAAGCGGTGTTAAATAGACTTACTACGTTTAAACCTGGCAATTACATCTACTACCATTTGATTCTGTAAAATGGAAGGATTTAATTCAATCATCTTTTTTATAAGCTTTGGATTTTTATCCATGCCTGCTTCTAACTGAAGAATGGCTTCTTTTGATTTGCCTAATGCCAATAAAAAGGCGCTTTTATAAAAAATAAATATAGGCTTTGAATTAGTTAGTACAATGGCATGTTCCACATATTCCAACCCCTCTTCAAAACACCTGGCATGATAAAGACATTTAAGGAGCTCCAACCAGCCATTGCTGTTCTTTGGTCTCGTCCGCACAACATTTCCAAAATATTGAACCGCCTCCTCTATTTTACCCTGTTCCATATAACATTGCCCCATTGCAAGATTATATTCGGGCTGCATGCGATGAACACGCATCGCTATCTGAAGATTTTTTATTGCACTTTCCCATACACCCTCATTCATGTAGGTACAGGCGATTTTATAATATAGCTGGGTATCATCCTGGTTAAGATGAGCCGCCTTGCGATAATTAAACCTGGCCTGCGCATAATTTTGCAGTTTATCAAAACAATGTCCAATTGCCTCATAGATAACATCTTCCGGCCTGGCCAGCTCCAACACTTTTTGCAATACTTCTATCGCTTCCTTATATTTTCTTATCCGCAAATAGGCATCTCCCATATTTCGCCAGGCATAATCAAATTTTTCGTCTATGGCCACTGCATACTGGTAGGCATCAATAGCTTTCTCATATAATTTTATTCCCTGGTAGGCTGCTGCCAAATTAAACCAGGCCAGTTCACTAAAAGGGAAATCTTCGATTATTTGCTGATGAAGCCTTATTCCTTCTTCATTACGCCCTGTAAAATCTGTCCAAAAACATATTTTGTATAAAGCTTCCTCATTATTAGGGT
Source organism: Ferruginibacter sp. (assembly GCA_040007015.1). GTDB lineage: Bacteria > Bacteroidota > Bacteroidia > Chitinophagales > Chitinophagaceae > Ferruginibacter. Next base: position 5,772 of record JBDTVX010000216.1, read on the forward strand.
CCATCTGCAAAATTATTTTCAGGCAATCAAAAACCTTATCAAAATTTTCATAATCATCATATACATCCGTGAGTTCAAAAAGAAGTTCGATTTTTTCATCCCCTTCAAAATAATTCAAAGCTGCTTCCAATACTGATGCGGCTTTCCCCTGTTGATCCAACGCGAGGTAAGCATCAGTTTTCAGAATGTACAGGTTGATATCGCTGCTATCCAGTAATTCTGCCTGCTCCAAAAAATAAAGGGCTTCCCTGTATTTTTTAGTAGCTATCAGCAAGTCACATTTTTTCAATAAAAGGGAAGCCGAATAGGGATATTGCTCAATTGAGTACTCTGCAGCTTCCAGCGCCTTTACCAGTTCATCTTTTTCATCAAAATAGTCAATGATTTTCTCGAATGAATCTTCTTCTATCAAAGAATGGCTTCTGCCTGATTTAAGATTATCGAATTGCTGCAATAATTCTCTTAATTCATCCCGGTCTTGACGGTAAGGATATTTGCTCATTGGCTTATAGGTTACTGTAAAGTACACCAAAAAAAATAATTTGACAAGAATTTGTAACTTTTTTTAAACTTATACGTTAAAGAAAAGTCAAATTATTGTATGAACGGTTACCGGATAAAGAAAAAAATTAACTATATTTACACATTAATAGTATTCCAATGAACAGATTCACCAAAAAATTGCTTGCAATTGCTTTACTTTTCAGTATTGTGGCGGAAGCATGGGCCGATAGAGGGGTTGGAAGAAAAACCAAAAGTAAGGCCATCCTCAATATTACCGCGCCATCCAATATAAGAAACTCAGTAACTTTTAACATAAAATCAGGTCTTTGCTACAAGGGTAGTTTATTAAATACCCGTCAAACACTGGGTAGTGCAATTGTAAATACCTCTATTGTTACTTATCAAAAAGGCAATACTACCTATATTATTCCTTACAAAAATAAAATAACAGTTGCCGAAATAGGACAAGGTTATACCGGTATGAAAATTATTATCAGGAAGAAATAAAAATAGAAATCTCAAAAAAGGACCCTCACTCTTTTAAAGTGAGGGTTCCTTTTTTAAGATCAATTAATTTTAGCCGGTAAAGACAAGAACATCTTTATTTTAATCTGATGGATTATAAACCGGGCCCCTCTTCTCTATAATTATTCCTCTTTTTCTTTCTTATTCTGATCAAAAGACATTACCCTGTACCCCGATTTGGGGAAATCAAATTTAGATACTGGCAACGGGCTGAAATCAATTTTCGAGATATGGTATTTTAATATACGTTTTGCTGTTTCAAATTCATATTCCATAGGAAATCCGGGTAAATTTTTAAATGCCTGGTTATACTCTTTATTCATAGGAATTAAATCAGGGGCATAATAAACTGATATGGTTGAACCATCACTTAATTTGGCAATTGCCCGTTTACAATTATACCCTTCAATAGTTTTTGTGTCGGGAGTATTTTGGAAAGTAGTTCCATCAAATTTTTTATTCAGGGATTCCCAGTTTTCCTTGGATAGCGTGATCATTAACTTTTGCCCGCTGTATTCTTTTAAAATAACGGCATTCCCCGCTTTCGCGTTAAATATTGTTGTTTCAGTCCCTAAGGTACTCACCATCTCCGATCTGCTGAGTTTCCCCTTTAAATAGATGGTCGTTTTAGCTCCATTTAGTGCAATTCCGGTTTTAGACATATCCGTTTTTGATTGAACCAGGATATCGTATACAATTGTACCTTCTGAAATCGTTTTTTGTGCATTCGTAACAAAACCAATCATCAACATTAATCCCAGGGCTATCAGCCTTATACTTTTCATTTTAATGTATTTCAATAAAGGTAACAAAATCCCGTGCCAAATTAATTGAACCGGGAACTAAAAAGGCCCTTAACATTTTAACACGTACAGGGGCCCTTTCGTTTTAACAGGAAATTCTGATTATCTCCTTGTTTTATCAATTGTTTTATCTCTTTGTTTTACTTTTTAAATCCTGTACTTTTTTATTGGCCTCCTGCATTGCCTGCATCCGTTCCTGCAGCTTATTTGGCTTTACGGGTTTTTTCCTGTTTATTTCTATCTGTGCCAATATTTTTTCATGGTCAATAATATATTTCTGGATCACTATTTGCAAAATAAGGGTAATGGTATTTGAAATGGTATAATACCAGGTTAGGGCGGCGGGCAACCTGTTGAATACCCCCAGCAATAAAACCGGGAAAATATAGGGCATATATTTCATTACAGGATTAGAATTATCCTGCATGCTGCTCATACTATAAATGGAGATGAGTAAGCTGGTTAGTGTGGCCGTAATAGTAAATAAACTTACATGGTCGCCATAAAAAGGAATTTCAAATGGCAGGTTATAAATGGAATCATAGGCTGCCAGATCCTTTGCCCAAAGGAAATTTTCGCCACGCAACGAAATATTACTTTGAAAGAAATAGTACAACGACATAAAGATGGGGATTTGCAACAACGCAGGCAGGCACCCCCCCAACGGGCTTACCCCTGCTGATTTCCAAAGTTTCATCTGGTCCAGGCTAAAAGCCTGTTTATCCTCCCCATGCTTCTCTTTTAGTTTGTCAATCTCAGGTTTTAAAGCCTTCATCTTAGCGCCGCTGACATAGCTTTTATAAAGAATGGGTGAGGTAAGCAGGCGAATGAAGAGGGTTAACAATAAAATTACAATCCCCATGCTTGCCACATTCTTCCTGAGAAGGTCAAAAACAGGTAATAGAAAATACCGGTTAATATATTTTACAAATGCAAAAGGGCCACTGCCGTAGGGTACAATGTATTCCATTTGATTGTTATAGACCTTCAGTATGTTATAGTCACTTGGGCCGTAATATAATTGCAAAGGGATCTGGGCACTATTTCCTGCTGGTACATTCACCCTGAAACTGGCAGTAGTTTGTGCAATTATATGAAGTGAGGTATCCGAGGGCACCGTCCATTTCACTTCGGCTGAAGGGAACTTATTTTTATTAATTAAAGTAGTAATAAAAAATTGTTGTTTTAATGCGATCCAATCCACCGGCTTATCAAATTTCTTATCATTACCGGTTCCCAAATGCTCAAAATCAAAACTACCGCCGGTTAGGTGGCCGATTTCCGTTTGTTGTTTTTCGTAAGTGAGATCCTTTTCTACCTTTTGGGTTTGGGCCTGCCACAATAAGTTAATAGAGTTTTGTGTCACCAGTTTATCGGCACCTTCCAAAATAATTGAAAAATCAATCATATAATCGTTTGGACGCAATGTGTACCGATGAATAACGCCTTCCGTTCCGGCGGAATCTTTTATATTAAAGCTAACCGTCTGGCTTTGATCCGCGTTCACAATTGTTGGCGCAGCAGCAAATGTAAGGTCGCCTGTTTCGGCATGCTGCTGATCCCCCGACTTAATAGAATAAGAAATTTTATTAAATGATCCGCTTTGCAGGATGACGGGCCTGCCGTCTAATGTTTTATATTTTTTTAATTCTACAATTTTGGGTTGCGCCCCTTTATTTGTAAAAGTTACTTTCATCACTTGGTTTTCTACCACAGTGAATTGTTCCGGCTGATTAACAGATGCCTGGAAACTACCGGCAGCTTGTTTTATGTGTGCAGTTTGTGCATTTGCTGAATCCCTGGCTAAAGCCACGGTATCTATTTTGGGCCTGGTTTTAGCGATGGAATCCTCTATTCTTCTTTGTTCTGCCAACATTGCCTGGCTGCCTTTGCTGTTGAAATAAAACATCCCCATTAAAAGCAAACCAATCAGCACAAATCCGATCACCGTATTTCTATCCATTCCCATAATTGTAATTTAAGTGTGCAAAGGTAATTAAAGTTTGGAGTTTATGGTTTGGAGTTTAGGTTAAATAAAATGCCCCGGAATACGGGGCATTATATAAATAAAAATTATCAGGACTATTTTTTTGCAGCAGGAGCAGCGGCTTTTGCGGGGGCCGCAGCTTTTGCAGGAGCGGCGGCTTTTGCAGGGGCAGCAGCAGCTTTTGGCGCGGCGGCCTTAGGTGCAGAAGCCTCTTCCTGTTTCAACTGGCGTGTCATCGTTACAGAGGCAATTGGGATACGCGGAGAGTTCATGATCTCCATATTATCCGCTTTTACATCCTGTACCCTTATATTTTCGTTTAATTCCAAACTCGTAATATCCAATTCTATATTTTCACGTAAATACTTAGGCAGCAACTTAACTTTTAGGCTTTTCATTTTAGTCACCAACTTACCCCCGGCTTTAACACCTACGGGCGCACCGGTAAACTTGAGTGGTAAAGTTACCGTCACTTTTTTGTCGGCTACCAATTCTAAAAAGTCAACGTGGATGAGTTTGTCACTTACTTTATCAAACTGAAGATCTTTCAGTACGCATCTATACGTATTTCCATCAATTTTAGCTTCCACCACCATAAAATCAGGGGTGTAG
>JBDTVX010000217.1:0-10176 GCA_040007015.1 Ferruginibacter sp.
GATTGTCTGTATATAAAATACTCATACTGCCGGATGGATTGCCGGTTACATATAATACAGAATCTTTATAATTGTGGGCAGCAGGCGCATTGGAGCCTTCAAAATACCATTTCTCCGGGGTGATGAATTTCCAATTATTCAAATCTGCGGAATACCAATATCCCAACGAGCGGGTAACAAACATATAGTATTCATCACGAAATTTCACCACAGCAGGATCAGCACCGGAACGATAAGAAATATCCTGGTTGGCATTGTAGATCATATAGGTGTAGTCGATATTGATTGGATTACAGTAAGTATTCATTTGTGTATCCTGTCCAAAAGCAAAGCAGTAAATACCTATTTGCAGGAACAGCACGCTAAACAATATTTTAACCAATTTATTCACAGGCATATTCATTATCTTTCAAAGTTATTCGTTCTCTCAACTCTCAATTCTCAACTCTCAACTCTCAACTCTCAACTCTCAATACTCAATACTCAATACTCAATACTCAATTCTCCTATAGAATTACTCCGCTTTCACAATTGTATTACCTGCGGACACGCCATTTTCATTGATCGATTCGATCCTGAAATAGTAAGGTATTTTATTGTCCATCGCCTTGAACCAGTATTCATTTGTATCATGTACCATCACACAATTATATAATTTTCCGGGCTGGGTACCATAATAAATATTATATGCAAAAGCATTATCAACCGGGCTCCATTTTATATACGCACTGCGTTTATCTTTCTCCGTACGTAATACAAAGAACTGCTTTACTTCTTTAGGTTTGGCGCCATTGCCATTTCCAAAAATACGGAAACCGCTGATAGCAAATTTGCCGGTGGGCATGTGAATATTTTCCAATTTAACATAGCGTGCGGATACCGGCGTTTCCAATTCAATATAATCGTGCGGCACATCTGTTTTATTATTGCTCTTGTCTGTCAATATGCTCCATTTTTTTCCGTCACCAGAATAATACAATTTATACTGGTGATAACCTCCGGTGGTTTTACCCAAAAAGGAACTATCCACGTCCTGGTCGGCATAATTGATCTGTATAGCATTAATCGTGCTCATATTCCCCAGGTCGCTCTGTATATATTCACCTTTGCCGCCAGTTGCGGCGCTCCACCAGGTTTTAATGTTTTCATCAACGGCATTATTGGCGCTATAACTGGCAAGGGTAGACGAAACTATAACCGGTTTTTTGTAATTCAATAACATCCAGGGAGGACGGGCAGCCCCCCTGCCCCCCGAAGGGGGGGTCTTGGACCCTGATAAAGTTAATCGCTTTTCGTTGTTCACAGCCTCTTCGGAAGCCCCTCCTTTGGAGGTGTTTGGGGAGGCCGGGAGGTAATGCGGATAATCGCCGAAAGCTGTATTACACCACATTACATCATCTTTATCGAATCCTGCGGGCCAGATGCCAATCCTTCTTTCAAAAGTATTTTTTACACAAATGATCGTGGTGGATACATGCCAGTAATTATTGTTTATATCTTTAAAGGTGGACCCGTGCCCAGCCCCTCTTGCGAAGCCGCCTGGTTTATAACTTAACGGATCTGACTGCGGAATAAATGGCCCCAGTGGATGATCACCTACAACCACCCCATCCGCATAACCGCTAAATTCTGTACCTGGCGCCCCATATTGCAAATAATATTTATTGTTGTGCTTTGTCATCCAGGCCCCCTCAATAAAAGGATCTAAAAATGTATTATCCATGTATTCGCCAAAGCGCTGCCAGCCATACCTGTCCTGTTCCAGGAAATACATTTCCTTCCTGTATCCCTGCGGTTGGAATGTTTTCCTGTTTAGTTCAATCCCATACAGAGGATACCTGTTACTGCTTCCATTGTACATGTATAATTTTCCCCGCCCGACTGAGTCATTCGGGCGTGCATCGTCATCCGTAAAAAATGCCGGGTCCCAGCCACCCATTTCAAACGAATCCACCAACGGCTTCCATTCGTTGGCTTTGGGGTTGGTACTCATCCAGATGGTGAAGTTGCTGGTATAAGTAGACCCGAATACGATCATGGTATCACCGATGATACCCACTGCAGGTGCACATAACTCATCATAACCGGCATTCCATGGACGAAGGAATTTTTTGGAAATGAATTTCCAGTTGAGCATATCGCTGCTCCACCAATAGCCCCACTGGTTGGTGCTGAATAAGTAATAATCCCCTTTATAATTAACAATAACCGGGTCTGCCGTAGCCCGGTGCCTGCCCCATTCGCTAAAGTTAGGTATTGGCGTGTACCCGTAGTCGATATTAATAGGATTGCAATAGGTTTTTTGCCGGAACTGGGCGCTTACGGCAGACACACCGAAGGCAAGGCCGATACTCAGGATAATTGATAATTGATAATTGATAATTGATAATTTTATGGCGGCTGTTATTTTATTATTATTCATAACTTACTTTTTGAGTGTGAATGCTTTGAATAGTTGAAGGGTTGATCGGTGGTTGGTGGCTGGAGACGCAAATTTTTAACTTATCAACCAATCAACTTATCGGCCAGTCAACTTAATAACTTATCAACCAATCAACGTATCAACTTTCTTAAACACCAATTGGTCAACACTCCATTTTAGAGGGCCGGTGAAAAAGAAAACCATTGCCAGCATTACAAATAAAAACGGGTGCTGATCATCGTAATAAAATTTACCATTGCCGATCTTAAAACAAATGAACAACATTGTGATAGCCATGGACAAAGCTGCAAGGCGGGTAAATAAACCCAATGTCAATAGAATCCCGGAAAGCAATTCAATCCCCTTGCCCAGGTAAGCCATGAAAAGAGGAGCAGGCAGGGCTTTTATTGAGTCGTACTTTGCATATTCGGCCATTTTTCCGCTATCAAAAATTTCCCAACCGTGGTATGCCATTAGCAAACCGGTAATGATGCGAAGCAGTGCCAGTCCGCTATTTTGCCAAAGCGTTTGCGACGAAAAAATTCTATCAGGCATATTATTTTATTTTGATTGGATATGATAGTGAATGGTCAAAGATGAATGGTGAAAATATTGGCAGCAATTAATCATTTATATACCATCTTTATCAGCGCGATAATTATTTATTATAATCCTCCCTTCTTCATTTCCTCCACTGCATAATTAACTGCCCTTGCCGTGAATGCCATATACAATATTGAAGGGCTCTGATTACCTGTGCTCGTCATACAGGCACCATCGGTTACAAATACATTTTTACACGCGTGAAGTTGGTTCCATTCGTTTAACATGGAGGTTTTGGGATCTTTACCCATGCGCACCCCGCCCATTTCATGGATATCCAGGCCCGGTGGCTGGTGGCTGTCATTGCTCCAGATATTTTTTACACCGGCTGCTTCCATCATTATTTTTCCCTGCTCTAAAAAATCATTTGCCATTTTATCATCGTTGTCATCATAACCAACCGAAGTAATCAATAGCGGTATCCCCCACCGGTCTTTTTTGTCGGTGCTTAACCTTACGTGGTTGGTGTCTTTGGCAATGGTTTCACCCTGCATGTACATATACACTCCCCAGCCACCGGGCTCACATAAGGCATCTTTATAGGCAGCACCAATCGCATTTTCAATTCCCTTTTCGCTGAACCGTTCCCGTGAGGCGCCTGAATAAACTGTATACCCTCCATAAAAATCAGTATCTCTTTTTTCCACGTTTCTAAAGTTGGCAATGATACATTCTACCGGCTTATAGGTTTTATAATATTTATCTTCAAATCCATCTATATTGCCGTACATAAATCCCCTGTAATTGTGAAAACAGATAGATTTGCCCAACACCCCGCTATCATTTCCAAGGCCATTTGGAAAACGGTTGGAAACAGAATTGAGCAATATCAAATTGGTATTTAAAGCCGACGCATTTAGAAATATTATTTTGGCAAAATACTCGATCACTTCTTTTGTATTGGTATCGATCACCCTGACACCGGAAGCCTTTCCGAGTTTTTCGTCATACATAATTGAATGCACCACCGAGAATGGCCGCATCGTCAGATTACCCGTTTTTTTTGCCCATGGCAATGTGCTTGACACCGAGCTAAAATAGCCACCCAGCGGACATCCCCGCATGCATAAATTCCTGTTCATGCACTGGCCCCTTCCCTGGTCAAGATGAATTTGCTGAGGTTCGGAAATATGGGCCCACCGGCCGGATACATAATGCCTGCTGAATTTTTCCTTTATTGTTTTTTGCATGTGCAATTCAACTGCATTCAATTCATAAGGAGTTAAAAATTCTCCATCGGGCATCGAAGCAATACCTTCCTTACTGCCACAAACACCAATGAATTTTTCAACATGGCTATACCATTGTGCAATATCATTGTAGCCAATGGGCCATTGGTGCCCGTAGCCATATCTTTCCGGCGCTGTAAAATCAAATGGGCTCCACCTTGCGCAGGCCCTGCCCCATGTAAGCGACTTACCACCTACCTGGTAACCACGGATCCAGTCGAATGGCTTTTCCTGCACATAAGGGTGATCGCTGTCTTTGATAAAAAAATGTGCATTGTCTTCTCCAAAACCAGCCGCTTTAGTTATTAAAGGATTCTCTTTTTTGTATTCCGCTGTGATTGCTCCCCTGTGCCGCAGTTCCCAGGGTGATAAATTGGCGGTGGGATAATCTTTGATATGCTCCACATCCCTTCCACGTTCCAGCACGAGTGTTTTCATTCCTTTTTCACATAACTCTTTCGCGGCCCAGCCTCCACTAATGCCGCTGCCAATTACAATGGCATCAAATGTGTTTTGCGCTTTCCCTTTTGAGTTGATATTTACTTTTGTACTATCTGGCATGTTTTTTATTTTTGATAGTGATTTGAATAATCAAAGAATTGGTTTGTTTATAAAATGGAATGACGTTACAAATTTCGTTTTCATCTGCCTAACTCTATACCAGGTCTTGTAAATCATTTTTTTCGCCACCGCAGTCTCCGCCCGGATGTCCCTGGCCGGACGGGCGCGGGGCTGCGTAACTGGAACGCTGCTGCTTTTGCTTCTTTCAAAAAATACCCAGCCCTGGCGGGGTTATTGAATCCCAATTTCATCGAAAGTCGAACCAAAAGATGCAGCTGATGCAGTTACTGGTATAAATTCGAAACATCAATCGTACAGTAAACCTAAATGGTATTATCTTTCCAAAATACTTTACTAAATCCAATTTTTTTAATTCCCAAACCTTTCTCCACCTTTAAGAATCTTATATGGCTGTCTCAATTTTTCAGCTTCTTTCACAAAATCATTTACGTCTGCAGTATTAAAACTGAACATATCATAATGGCATGGAATAACACATTTCGCACTGATCGCTTTTCCCAATTCGGCTGTTTCCCTGCAATTTAGATTTCCTGCCACTTTTCTTGCCGGGTCATTGCCATTAATGGGAAGCAGGGCCACATCTACTGCAAATGGTTTAAGCATTTCAACCATTCCCTCAAACCATAATGTATCGCCACTATGGTAAATTTTATATTTACCAAATTCAATTATATAACCCATGTATTTACAATTACCATTTTCATCCCTGTCAATTTCATTATGTTTTGCCGGGATACCATGAAATGTAAAACCATCAATGGCTACCCGCTTACCATCATTTAGCCCAACTGGAAAATCGCTTTCGCATTTCAATCTTTCCGCAACAAAATCCCTGTTTGCTTCAGGAATGATAAATTTTATACCGGGATTATTTTTTAACACAGTCATCAATGTTTCCCCATCCAAATGGTCGGTATGATTATGGCTTGATGTTACGATCGAAATATTTTTCAACAATTCAGGCTTTAACACCAATTCACTTATTCTTGTATGAGGCTTATCGGTTGTCGCGTATTTTTTTGTCAGGGAATCAGAGAGATAAGGATCAATTAAAACTCTTTTTCCCTTCCACTGCAATAAAAAACCGCTTTGTCCCAGCCACCATAAATCACAATGTGCTTCATCATTCATCATTGAATCCATTTCTGCAATCAATGCTTCATCTTTTAGTATTGCCGGGATCAAACTCATAAACTTTCTCTCACTTTTTTTGCACCCTTTACCATGTTGACCAGTTTTTGTCTTGACGCCCATCTTGCAGTTTGACTTAATCCGCAATCGGGCGCCACTGATAATTTTTCTGCAGGGATATATTGCAGGCAACGGTTAATTCTTTCCACCACATCATCCTCCGTTTCGATATAATAATTTTTAACATCAATGATGCCAACTGCCACATTCATTTTTTCAGCAAATGGTTTTAATAATTCTATCTCGGCAAATTCGCGGTTAGCCATTTCAATATGAATTTCATTTACGTGTAAATCTAAAAAATCAGGAAGCATTGGTTTAATGCTTCTATAACCTACCGGCCTGCCTTTAAAATTACCAAAACATAGATGTGTGCTCAAATTGCATTTGCCAACAATGGGTTGTACCGTACGGTTAAAAATATCAACAAACCGTTTGGTATCTTCCTTGTATGCATAACAACTCATCGAAGGCTCGTCTATCGTTATTTCTGTGCAACCTGCTGCCACCAAGGCTTCCAGTTCGTTTCGGATCATTGGCAACAATGCCTCGGTAATCGAGTAGCGGTCCTTGTAGTCATCATTCGGCAATAGTCTTCCGCTTAATGTATAAGGACCAGGTACACTTGCTTTTAGTGTTGGGCCTTCCGGCGCTAATTTTTTTAAACGCAAAAATTCTTTTACCGTGCCCAAACCATTTGGGGCAACCAAATCTCCCACAATATTATTTTTCCCGCGTTGGTCATGTGCCGCCGGCCCAAACTTTCTTGTTTCGGTTTCATTATTCTCAATTCCTTTTATATACCCATAAAATGATAAATTAAAATCCAACCGGGTTTGTTCGCCATCCGTAATTACATCCAGGCCCGCTGCAGTTTGATCATGAATCGCAGCAATTACTGCATCTTCTATCATTTCATCAATATCTGCTTTTCCAAACTTATGCAGATTTTGCGAAGCAAACTCCAGCCATCCCGGAAATGGATAACTGCCTACTACCGTTGTACGAATGGGAATTGATTGCATTGGTTGTTTTGTATTTTGGTTGTTAAAATAGAACTTTTATATCTCCATCTCCATCCACGGGTTTTACCCGTGGTTATTTATATTCAATTTTTCCGTTGCCATCCACGGGTTTTACCCGTGGTTATTTATATTCAACCCCTTTGGGGTTTTAAATACTTTATATATATTATGTTGCCGCAATTCATAATCATTTTATTTAATAAGGATATTATTATGTTAGGCAATGCTGGACCATTTGTTTATTGAGTATTGAACATTTGACCTGGAAAAACTCGACAATAAAAATTCAATTTTTAAATATAAAATCTACAACAAAAGACCTATTCCTTCAAGAACCTCATGGACATAACTTTACCATTTTGCGGGCATGCTCGTCATAAGCGCTTTCAAACAGAATTTTCGCTTTTTCCTTACCCACTATTGATGCCGCTGTTAATACCTTTGGTGGCTGGCCGGCTTCCGTTAAAAGTTTGGCTATTTCTGCTTTGATGCTGTTCACTATCATAACGCCCCCAACTGTAGAACCCGGCGAAACCGGTGTTTCCAAGCCATCAATATACATCATTGAATCGCCAATCGGCGCACCGGTATCTAAAATAATATCCGCAAAGTCTGACAGTTTTTTCCCGTCGCTTCTTTTACTTTTGCTTTTTGCTGAATGCTCTTTTGTTATTAACGCAACAGTTTTTACTTTCCGCTGTTGAAATAATTCTGCCATTTCTACGGGCACAATATTACATCCGCCTGACGAAACAATTAAAGCACAATCTTTTTCACTGACATTAAAATTGCGCAAAATTCTTTCTGCAAGCCCGGTTACATTTTCCAGGAACATCGCCTGTCTTTGACCATTGGCGCCGGTTACATTGTTGTGAAAGGTCAGCGACAATTCCACGATGGGATTAAATCCGGGAAATGAACCATATCTTGGCCACATTTCTTCTACCATGATCCGGCTATGGCCCGTACCGAATAAGTGCACTACTCTTCCTGCTAAAATGCTCTCCGCAAACCATTGCGCGGTTTGCCGGATTTGTTGTTGTTGTGCTTTTATTTTCTCAATTATTTCACTGCACTTTTGTAAATAGCTTTCTGTAATATTCATTTTTTATTTTTGTTGATTGATTTGAAAAACCTCACCCCCCCGCCCCTCTCCAAAGGCAGAGGGGAGCCTGACCCTGATGGTTCAAACCTCTTTTCTGCATAGGTTGGCGCTCCTTATTATGAAATCGCTTTCTGCTGCAAAGTCGAATACTACCCACTCCAGTTCCCTCTCCTTTGGAAAGAGCCTGTCCCGATTTTTCGGGAGGATGGGGTGAAGTCACCCCTTCATCATTGCAAAACAAGCCGCCCCAATCGCACCCGCCATATCTCCATAAGTGGCTTTTACAATTTCCGTTTTATATCCTCCCGGTTGCCATTCATACTGATCCATAAATTCTTTCAATGGTTGAAACAGGTCGTTGCCCGCTTGTGTAATTCCGCCACCTAATACAATCACTTCCGGTGAAAGGATATTAGAAACTGAGGCCAGCCCAATAGCTAAGTGCCTTACCGATTTCAACCAAATATCTTTGGCAAATTCATCCCCGCTTTTATACGCATCCAGCAATTCATGCGTGGAGGTAAATTTACCTTTGCTTCTTTTCTCAATGGTACAATTGCCGATACATTCTTCCAAACTACCGGGCATCCCTGTCACATCCGGATCGCCCTCATCATTGATCGCCATATGCCCGATATGGCCAGCTTTATTAAATGCCCCCTGGTAAGGTTTGCCGTCAATCAATATTGCTCCGCCAACCCCGGTGCCCAGGGTCAGCATCACCACATTCTTTTTATTTTTCGCGGCGCCGAATTTTGCTTCGCCCATCATAGCCGCCACTGCATCATTTAATACAAAAGCCGGTTGGTGCAAAAAATCTTTCCAGCAAAAATTTTCCAGCCCCTGCATACGGCCAGGCATAAACGCAATGGCTGTATTATTTTCGTTGGGCAATCCAGGAGCCGATAAACCGATGTTTATTTTTTCTGTTTGTAATATATTTTGCAATTCATTTACCGCCGCCGCAACGGCTTTTTTCCAAACCTTGTCATCACCATCATTGGTGGGTTGAAAATTTTCATTCAATACAATGCCATTAACATCTATTGCTACTGCCTTTATTCTCGTTCCCCCTAAATCAATCCCGATTGTTGCTGACATTAATATTTATTTTTTACCCACCCGTTTATTACCCGGTGATGCTCCATCCGCCATCTACTGCCACTACCTGCCCTGTTGTAAATTTTGATTGTTCGCTCATAAAATATATTGCCAATCCATCCAAATCATCCGGCTGCCCGATGCGTCCACCATCCAATGGCTGCTTGGTTTTAATGAATGATAAAATTGTTTCATCGTTTGCCGCCCTTTGTGCCATCGGTGTAGCCACCAATCCCGGGGCAATTACATTTACACGAATATTGTCTTTTGCATAATATGCTGCCACTGATTTGGTAAAGCCGATGATAGCAGACTTAGCAGCAGCATAAGCATGCGTAGAAAAAAAAGTTGGTGAGGGTGAGTAACCCAGCACAGAGCCCATGTTTAAAATTGTTCCGCCTTTCTTTAATTCTAAAAACTTTTTTACAGCTGCCTGGTTCGACAACATCATGGAAGTTAAATTCAACCCGATTGTTTTATTCCAGCCATCCAAAGTTAGTTCATGTAAAGGGCCATCGCCCATTTTTCTGCCACTGCCACCGGCCACATGATACAAACCATCAAAGCCGCCAAATTTCTTGATACAATCATCAATGGCATTGATGGCTGTACCTGCATTTGCAGCATCGGCGCTGATGGCCTCTCCATTGTTGCCCAATATTTTTTTTGCATCAACTACACTTGCTTCATTTCTGCCAACAACAACAACATTTGCTCCATTTTTTATAAATGTTTTTGCAGCAGACAACCCGAGACCGGTGGTTCCTCCAATGATAACGATATTTTTATTTTTTAATACACTCATGAGGTGGGTCGTTGATGGTTGGTGGTTGGTTGTTCGTTACCCTGTGATATATGATATAACAATACCGCGGCACTTTCAAGCGTTGTTTGCAGTAAAAATTGCTGGCGTGAAAT